>NZ_JBRRDW010000060.1:0-24208 GCF_056759895.1 Stenotrophomonas sp. STEN038 | reverse complement strand
CCCCCCGCCTCGGGCTTTGTGTCTCCTGCGCCCCCCCCCCCCGGCCGCGGCCCGCCCCACTGCGCTTTAGCCCCTCTCCCGCTTGCGGGAGAGGGGTTGGGGTGAGGGCAGCTTTGGCCTTTGCCGGTAAAGCCCCTGCCGAGCATGGCTCGGCACTACAGTTTGCTACCTGTAGCCTGCCGCCTGCAGCTCGAACAGCTCCGCATAGCGGCCACCTTCAATCATCAGCTCCTCATGGGTGCCGCTGGCCTCGATGCGGCCGTCGGCCAGCACCAGGATTCGGTCGGCCATGCGTACCGATGAAAAGCGGTGCGAGATCAGCACGGCAGTGCGGTTGTCCGAGAGCTCCTTGAACCGCTGGAACACCTCGAACTCGGCACGCGCATCCAAGGCTGCAGTCGGCTCATCGAGGATCATCACCTGTGCGTCGCGCATATAGGCGCGGGCGATGGCGATCTTCTGCCACTGGCCACCGGACAGGTCCACGCCGGTTTTGAAGCGGCGGCCGATCAACTGGTCGTAGCCAGCGGGCAGGGCGTCGATCACTTCATCGGCCAGCGCGCGCCGCGCCGCATTCTGGATGCGGTCCTTGTCGTACATCGATTCGACCAGGCCGACACCGATGTTCTCGCCTGCGGACAGGTGGTAGCGCACGAAATCCTGGAAGATCACACCCATGTTGGCGCGCAGGTCATCCAGGTCATAGTCGCGCAGATCGCGGCCATCGAGCAGGATGCGGCCCTCGTCCGGGTCGTACAGGCGTGCCAGCAGCTTGACCAGGGTGGTCTTGCCGGCGCCGTTCTCGCCGACCAGCGCAATCACTTCACCCGCCTGCAGGTGGAAACTGAGGTTGCGTACCGCCCAGCGCTCGGCATCGGGGTAGCGGAAGCCGACGTTGTCGAACACGAAGCCTTCGCGGATTGGCCGTGGTATGGCGATGGCATCCGGACGCGAGCGGATCTCCGGTTCGATGGCATAGAACGAGAACAGGTCATCCAGGTACAGCGCCTGCCCTGCGACCTGCGAGAAGCCGGTGAGCAGGCCTTCCAGCAACTGGCGCAGGCGCAGGAAACTGCCGGACAGGAAGGTCAGGTCGCCGATGCTGAAGTCGCCGCGGATGGTGCGCCAGGCGATATAGCCATAGGCAGCGTAATAGCCAAGCGTTCCCAGGGCGGCCAGTAGCGTGCCCCAGATCGCACGTTTGCGGGCCAGTGCGCGGTTGGCCTTGTAGAAGCGTTCGGCCAGCAGCTTGTAGCGATCAATCAGGAAACGGTTGAGGTTGAAGATCTTCACCTCCTTGGCCGTTTCCACGCTGGCGCCTACCTGGCGCAGGTAATCAAGCTGGCGGCGCTCGGGCGTCCAGCTGAAGTTGAGCGAATAGCCCAGCGTGTTGAAGTGCGACTCGCCGATGAAGGCCGGGATCAAGGCAATCGCCAGCAGGGCGATCAGCCATGGGGCGTAGACGATCAGACCGGCGGCAAAACTGATGACGGTGATGGTGTCCTGCACCTGCCCGAATAGTTGGCTCATCAGGCTCATGCGGCCCATGGTCTGGCGGCGGGCACGGTCGAGCTTGTCCTGCAGGTCGGGGTCTTCGAAATCTTCCAGATCGAGCTCGGCGGCGTGCTCCATCAGGCGCACGCTGGTGGCGTTGGTGAACAGCTCGGAAAGCAGCGAATCGGCGTAGTTGATCAGCCGGCCAAGCAGGTCCGAGCCGATCGCGATGGCCAACTCCAGCAACAGCAGCTCAAGCAGGGTATTGAGATGGCCGCTGGAGAACGCCTCTGCCAGCGGCGGCATTGGACCAGCACCAGCCAGGCGCACCGCTTCATCGATGATCAGCTTGCCGACATACAGCATCGCCACCGGCATCAACGCACGGACCAGGCGCAGGCCGAGACTGGCGAGTGTCAGCCAGCGGCTGGTCTGCCACACCTGCCGCAGGAAGGGCGGCAGGTTGCGCATCGCATCCACGCGCTCGCGGAAGCTGGGTTTCTTGGCGGCAGCGGGCTCGGGGTGTGGCATGTGTGGCTCAAGCGGCGAGGTGCGGGTTCAGGTTACCCGCAAATGCACTGCCCTCGGTGCATCAGTGGACTCAACCGTCCTTGCCGAGGTCGATATCGCCCATTTGCGCATCGTCGCGACCATCTGGGTTGTCACGGACAGCCTCGCCGGCGGCACCGAACGAGCGTTTGCCACTGTCGACGTTGAGATGATTGATCACCTTGTGCACGCCTTCGATGGCCGCAACAACGGTCTCGACCTTGTGCTTCGCATCGGTGCTGGGTACATCGCCGGACAGGGTCACCTGACCGTCTTTGACCTGGACCAGCACCTGCGACGTCTCGGATTGTTGACCAAGGGTACGGACGACGTCATCGCCGATCAGGGTGTCGGAGCGTTCTGCGGACATGATTGGGTCCTGTTGAAACGGGACGTCCACGATGGCCGATGTAGTGTGAGTTTGGTGTTACCAGAGGCCCTGGCTTTGCTCCCTCTTGTTGCCGCAAGGGGAGGGCTGGGGCTTCGCTCCCTCCCTTTGCCGTAGGCAAGGGGAGGGCCGGGAAGGGGTGCTCTAACTACGCGGCCCTTCCGGCGGCGGCGGCTCCGACGACTGCAAGGCCACCGGCAGATGCCAACCAAAATGCATCGCCATCATCCGCAGGCCAAAGCACAGCCCAGCACCAACCAAGGCACAAGGCAGCGGCGGCAATCCCAGCCAGTAACCCACCGCAACCACCGCAGCGCCAGCCAAGGCCGCAACCGCATACAACTCGGCCTGCAGCACCAGCGGTACTTGCGCCAACAACACATCACGGGCAATGCCGCCGCCAATGCCGGTCAACATGCCCAGCGCAGCCGCCATTGGCGGATCAATCCCATAGGCCAGTGCCTTCTGCGTACCGGCCACGGCAAACAAGGCCAGCCCCATCGCATCGAACATCCGCACCGGGTACTGCATGCGCTCGATCAGCGGCGCCCAGAAGAAGGTGACGACGCCAGCGGCCAAGGTAATCGCCGGGTAGCGCCAATCGCTGATCGCCGCCACGGGGGTAGCGCCTATCAGCAGGTCGCGGGTGATGCCGCCGGCCAGTGCCGCCGCGAACGACAGCACCAGCACGCCGAAGATATCCAGTCGCCGGCGCACGCCCATCGTTGCCCCGGACAGGGCGAAGACGAAGGTGCCGATGAGGTCGAGGATAAGTACGAGAGTTCCCATGCGCCGTATTGTGCGGTGTGGCGCGGGCCGCGGCCATCAGTCCGGTTCGGGAAAGATGGCCTTCAACTACTAAACAGCTCAGGGCAGCGGCGGCAGCAGGCTCGCGCCCAGCCGGTTCCAGGCGTTGATCACCGCCACGGCCATGCTGAGATCGCTGATGCCCTTGTCATCGAAATGCGGCCTCAACGCGTCGAAAGCAGCCTGCGAGGGCGCGCCGTCTGGCAGCCGGGTCATGGCCTCGGCCCAGCCCAGCGCGGCACGCTCGCGCTCATCGAAGAAGCGGCTCTCATGCCAGGCCGGCAGGGTGTCGAGCTTGCGCGGTTCTATGCCGGCCTTGCGCAGTGCGGTGGCGTGCATGTCCATGCAGTAGCCGCAGCCGTTGATCTGCGATACGCGCAGGAACACCAGCTCCTGCAGTTCGTGCTCGATCGAACTGTCATGCACGGCCTTGCTGGTGGCAAGCAGGCCCTTGAAAGCATCGGCGGCGAGGCGGGCATAGGGCACGCGCGGGAAAGTAGTAGCGGACATCAGGTTTCTCCAAACGGCCACCACGGCCGTCTTTCGTTACAAGGACGCGCCAGCGATGTCGGTCGTGACAAGCAACGGCAACTTTTCCGGATTGAGCATGCTGTACAGGGCGGCGATGCGCCCATCCACCACTTCGATGGTGGTGAACGAGGCCAGCCTGCCTTCGGCAAAACGCAAGATCGCCGGCTCGCCGTTGACGTAGCCAAGCTGTGCGGGCAGCGCGGCGCCACGGCGGGCAATGGCCCAGTACAGGCGACCGATGCGCTCGGCGCCCAGCAGCGGACGAATCGCTGCGGTGACGATGCCGCCACCGTCGGAGAGTTGTGTAGCGTTGGCGTGCAGCAGCGCCTGGATGGCTGGGCTGTCACCGCGCTGTGCGGCCTCCATGAAGCGCTGCAGTAGTTGTCGATGCTGTGCGGGCGCTGGCTGGAAGCGCGGTGCACCGGTCTGCAGGCGCTGTTTGGCCCGGCGTACCAGTTGCCGGCAGTTGGCCTCGCTGTGACCGAGCAGGCTGCCGATCTGGCGGTAGTCGTGGTCGAAGGCCTCCTTCAGCAGGAAGGCGGCGCGTTCATCCGGGCTGAGCTGTTCCAGCAAGGTCAGGAAGGCGAAGGAGACTTCATTGGCGACGGTGTGGATCTGCGCCGGGTCGGCTGCGGTGTCCGCTGCCAGTTCGACCTGCAAAGGTTCCGGCAGCCACGGGCCCACGTAGCGCTGGCGTTCGCGCTTTGCCGCGCGCAGGCGGTCCAGGCTGAGCCGGGTGGTGGCGGTGACGAGCCAGGCCTCGGCGTCACGGATGTCGGCGGTATCGTTGCCGGCCCAGCGCAGCCAGGCGTCCTGCAGGACGTCCTCGGCGTCCGCGCGGCTGCCCAGCATGCGGTAGGCCAGTGCCAGCAGGCGCGGGCGGTGGGTCTGAAAGATGGTTTCGGCGTTCATACGGGCAGGACGGCGCAGGGCGGGCTGGCGTGACAGCGCCACTTTGCCTGAACAAGCCCCGGCTGTTGTGGGAGCGGCGCGAGCCGCGAAGCTGGTGGACGGACAGATGCCCGGCTTCGCGGCTCACGCCGCTCCTACAACCAAGGGCGGGCAGCACTGTGCGGCTCCAAGGCGTAAAATGGGCGGCTGAACCCCCGCCAGCCTTCAGCAAGCGAGCAAGCCCGTGACATCGATCAAGCAGGAAGACCTCATCCAGTCCGTCGCCGACGCACTGCAGTACATCTCGTACTACCACCCGGTCGACTACATCAAGAACCTCTCCGCTGCCTATGAGCGCGAAGAGTCGCCGGCGGCCAAAGAGGCCATCGCGCAGATCCTGATCAACTCGCGCATGTGCGCCGAAGGCCATCGGCCGATCTGCCAGGACACCGGCATCGTCACCGTGTTCTTGGAAATCGGCATGAACGTGCGCTGGGACGACGCCACCATGGGCGTCGAGGACATGGCCAACGAAGGCATCCGCCGCGCCTACGCCTATCCGGATAACAAGCTGCGCGCCTCGGTGCTGGCTGACCCGGCTGGCAAGCGCACCAATACCAAGGACAACACCCCGGGTGTGGTCAACGTCAAGGTGGTGCCGGGCAATACGGTCGATGTGATAGTCGCCGCCAAGGGCGGTGGTTCGGAGGCCAAGAGCAAGTTCGCCATGCTCAATCCATCCGATTCCATTGTTGACTGGGTCCTCAAGACGGTGCCGACCATGGGCGCTGGCTGGTGCCCGCCGGGCATGCTCGGCATCGGCATCGGCGGCACTGCCGAAAAGGCAATGCTGCTGGCCAAGGAATCGCTGATGGAGCCGATCGACATCACCGATCTGCAGGCCCGTGGTGCCTGCAACCGAGCCGAAGAGCTGCGCCTGGAGTTGTACGAGAAGGTCAACGCGCTGGGTATCGGCGCACAGGGCCTGGGTGGCCTGACCACGGTGTTGGACATCAAGGTCAAGGATTTCCCGACCCACGCCGCCAACCTGCCCATCGCGATGATCCCGAACTGCGCCGCTACCCGCCACGCGCACTTCACCCTGGACGGCAGTGGCCCGGTGATGCTGGACCCGCCGTCGCTGGGAGACTGGCCCAAGCTGACCTACGACGCATCCAAGGGCACCCGCGTCGATCTGGACAACATCACCCCGGAAGAAGTGGCTGCGTGGAAGCCGGGCCAGACCCTGCTGCTCAACGGCAAGCTTCTGACCGGCCGCGACGCCGCGCACAAGCGCATGGTTGAGATGCTCAACAAGGGTGAGCAGCTGCCGGTGGACCTGAAGGGCCGCTTCATCTACTACGTCGGCCCGGTTGATCCGGTACGTGACGAAGTGGTTGGCCCGGCCGGCCCGACCACCGCAACCCGCATGGACAAGTTCACCCGCCAGATCCTGGAGCAGACCGGCCTGCTGGGCATGGTCGGCAAGGCCGAGCGCGGCCCGGCTGCAATCGAGGCGATCCGTGACAACAAGTCGGCCTACCTGATGGCGGTTGGTGGCTCGGCCTACCTGGTGTCCAAGGCGATCAAGGCTTCCAAGGTGGTCGGCTTCGCCGACCTGGGCATGGAAGCCATCTACGAGTTCACCGTGCAGGACATGCCGGTGACCGTGGCGGTCGACTCCACCGGCGAATCGGTGCACAAGACCGGTCCGCGCGAATGGCAGGCACGCATCGGCAAGATTCCGGTGATCGTCGAGTAATCGGCAGCTGTCGCTGGTGATGCAAGTACGGCCCGGGCTATGCTCGGGCCGTCGTCGTTTGCAGGGATGGTTCGATGCGCAGGTTCCAATGGATGCTGGCTTTTGTGGTGTTGTCCTTGCTCGCCGCTTGCGCGAGCGGTGGTGGAGGCTGGGGCGACGCGCCTCGCAATGACCCTGCAGCCTGCGTCAGCTATTGCCAAAAAGCGTATGAGCTCTGCAACGCCAATCCTCGCAGCTACGGTGATTGCGGCGAAGCAAACCGTAACAACCAGTGCGACAAGATCACCAATCCCGACCTGCGCGGTGCCTGCCAGACCTCACAGGCGTTCTGCCAGAACCGGTCAGCCGCAGCTGTATGTGGTGAGCGTTTGAACGGCTGCATGAACAGCTGCAACTGAACCAGCCGATAGCTGCGGCGAACCTGTAGTGCCGAGCCACGCTCGGCAGAGGCTTTCCCGGGAAGGCATCAATCAACTTCGCGGCTTATGCCGCTCCCACACAAGCACGGCGGCGCGGCATTTACCCCCTCCCTTTGCCGCAGGCAAGGGGAGGGCTGGGGAGGGGTGCTTTTGATCTTTGCTGTTGCTGCAGCGGTTGGTTCATCAGCTTCGCGGCTTACGCAGCTCCTACAAGTGCTGTGTCTGGCCTGGTTAGAATGTGTTTTTCCAGCCGGGTACCCAGCGCATGTCAGTTGTTCTGTACGGATCGCAAAGCACCGCGTCGTTGGTGGTGCATTGGCTTTTGCTTGAACTCGGCATTGAGCATGAGCTGCGCCAGCTGGATTTTGAGCGTGGCGAGCAGAAGTCAGCGGAGTTCCTGGCGATCAATCCTGCCGGGCGCGTGCCTGCGCTGATCATCGAGGGGCAGGTGCTGACCGAGTCTGCTGCCATCGCCATGCAGTTGGCCGATCTGCATCCGCACGCGGGCTTGGCGCCTGCGCTTGGTACGGCCGCGCGTGGCGATTATTACCGTTGGATGTGCTTCTGCGTGTACACCTTGATGCCGGCCTATCGCGCCTGGTTCTATCCGCAGGAGCCTGCGGGTGAGCCGCATGCAGACGAAGTGAAGCAGCGGGCCCGGCTGCAGTTGGAAGCGGCCTGGCAGCAGATGGCCGATCACCTGGGTGCGCATGGCCCCTACGTTCTGGGCGACCAGCTGAGCGTCGTCGATTTCATGTTGACGATGTTGATGCGCTGGAGCCGCAACATGCCGCGTCCCACCGACAGCTGGCCGGTGCTGGCTGCGCATGCGGCGCGGATGAAGGTTCGGCCGGCGTTTGCCGAGGTTTATCGGCGCGAGGGGATCAACGATTGGTTGTGAGTGCGGTGACGCGAAGCTGCAGGCGACTGTGGCTTCGCGGCTTACGCCGCTCCTGCAAGAGCCGGGGCGGATCGCTCAGTCGACGTGATCCTCGAACTTGCGTCCGCCTTGGAACGGCATCAGGTGTTGCTTGATGATGCCGTTCGGTACGGTTTCCAGCTTCATCACGCCGTACTCCTGCGGCCATTGGGCTTGATCGCGCGGTAGCTTGAAGGTGCCCATCAACATGTCCACCAGCGGCAGATGGATGGCGTAATTGACGTCCACATATTCCTGCTGCCGGGCGTGGTGCCAGTGGTGGTAGCGCGGTAGTACCAGCAGGTATTCCAGCCAACCGAAGCGGATGCCGAGATTGGCATGTGCCAGCACCGCCTGCAGGCCGACCAGGATCACGTAGGCATTCACCGCCGAAGTCGAGAAGCCGAGGATCAGCAGCGGCAGCAGCACCGCGCTGCGGGTCAGTACGATCTCGACAAAATGCACCCGCGAGCCGGCCAGCCAATCCATGTGCCGGCTGGAGTGGTGCACGGCGTGGAAGCGCCAGAGCCAGGGGATGTTGTGATACGCGCGGTGCAGCAGTGCCTGTGCCATGTCGGCGACGAAGACCGCGATCAGGAACTGCGCCCACACTGGCAGTGACTGGATGGCGGCCTTCAAAGAGGGGAAGGCCGCCAGCCCGGCGATGGTCGAGGTGGAAGCAGTCACCAGGATCAGGATGAACTGCACCAGCACGTGGCTCATGAAGAAATACGCCACATCGGTGCGCCAGCCGGGACGCAACGGCGAAAGCGCGCGCTTGCCCAGGTAGCGTTCCAGCGGCACGAACACCAGTGCCGAGAAAAACAGCGACAGCACGAACCAATCCAGGCCCAGCGAGTAAGGGGTCTTGCCGATGGCATCGAACTGCACGTTGGTGCCGCCAAGCAATACCGCCACGGTTGCCGTGCCCACGCCCAGGGTGGCGATACGCTTGTTGCGATCGCGCAGGATTGCAACCGTGCCCATGATGAAAGCCGCTGCCAAACCCACCAGCAGCAGATGGCGGGCAAACTGCTCGTTGTAGACCGCTCGGAACTCGCGGCTGGTCAGCAGTTCGGGGAAATGGAAGCAGGCGACCGCCAGCAGGCTCAATACGCCGAGTAGCGCGGAGCTGTAGGCAAAGAATGAGCGGTGGGTACGGGCCATTGCGGACTTCCTGTCTTTGATCGAGCGATTCTGCCCGTGTCTGCTGAACGGGGGAAGTGGTACGGGAGCCAGTGAAGGCCTGCTTCACGCTGGCTGCGCACGTATGCCGGTAGCTTGATCTGCATCAGGCGCAGGCACGCCATGTGCTTGTAAGGTGGCCTTTCCGGGAATGATCTGGGGTGGATGGATGAGTGGATTGACGGTTCCGGTGAGCGCGACTGATCACATCCAGGGCAATCTGGATGCTGCAGTCGTATTGGTTGAGTACGCGGACTACCAGTGCCCGTATTGCGGCGAGGCGTTCTCCTTGGTCAAGCGCCTGCAGCAGCGCTTTGGCGATGGGCTGTGCCTGGTGTTCCGCAACTTCCCGTTGGTGCAGGCGCACCCACAGGCCTTGCCTGCAGCGATCACCGCCGAGTACGCCGCCGCCCACGGCAAGTTCTGGGAGGCGCATGACGCCTTGTTCCGCAGCCAGCAGCAGCTGGGTGAGGTGGTCTACCGTGAGTTGATGCGTGAGTTGGGCTTGCCGGAAGAAGGCCTGGCTGCAGCAATGGATGACAACAACCATCTGCTGCGTATCCAGCGTGATATTGAAAGTGGCATGCGCAGCGGCGTCACAGGCACGCCGGCCTTCTTCATCAATGGCGAATTGTTCCAGCCCAGGCAAAGCTTCGAAGAGCTCTACGACGCTATCGTCCAGGCCAGCGCGAAGCACAACTGAGGCTGTCCGGCGCAGCCCAATGCGGCGCCAGGGCAGGTGCTGCAGATAACGTGGCTCAGCCGATCAGGCTGAGCACGGTCTCCGGCGGGCGGCACAAGGCCGTGCCCTTGGCGGTACGCACGATGGGGCGGTTGATCAGCGTCGGGTGTTGGCTCATGGCCTCGATCAGTGCGGCCTCGTCGTCGAGTTTGGCGGCCAGTCCCAGTTCGGCGTAGGCCGCCTCCTTGCTGCGCAGCAGGTCCCGGGCCGGCATGCCCATGGCGTCCAACAGCGTGCGCAGCTGTGCGGGCGAAGGTGGGTGATCGAGGTAATTGATCACCTCGACGTCGACACCGGCCTCCTGCAGCAGCGCCAGCGCGCCGCGTGAGTTGGAGCAGCGGTTGTTATGCCAGATGGTCGCTTTCATTGCTTAGAACCACTCCAGCAGCGACACACCGACGCCGATGTAGGTCGCCCGGTGGTTGTAGTCGATCATGCTCTCGCCGTAGCCATCAAATACCTGCACATGGCCGCGCAGCAGTTTGTTGATCGGGAAGCCGTAATCCACCTGCAGCGAACCATGCGCGCGGTCGCCGCTGCGCAGTGAGTGGCGGCCGGTGATGGCCAGCTCGTGGCCGTTGCGGTTGTAGACCAGGGTGGCGTCGCCACGGCCCATGTAGTCTTCGATGTCCGGGTTGTTGTCGTCGCGGCGACCTTCCGGAATGCGGTACCAGGGGCGCAGCATGATGGCCCAGTTCTCACGGTCCAGGCCGACGTTCATCACCACCCGGTTCCAGCTGCGTGAAAGTGGATCGCTGCGGCCATTTGATTGGTGGTTGAGGCTGATGCCGGTCATGCGCCCGTTCCAGCCGAACAGCGAGTAGCCGTTGCGGAAGGTCAGCATCACTTCCGGTTCGTAGTTGGTCTCGCGGAACGGGCGCGACAGCTCACTGTTATAGGCCTGCCAGCGCGAGCTCTGGGTATAACCGACCCAGATGTCACCGTTGTCGCCAAACAGGTTCTCGGTGACCTTGGTCTTGAAGCTGAGCTGGAACTTCAGCTCGGTGCTTTCCAGTTCCTCGGCCTGGGTGACGGTGTTGTTTGGGTTGGGCGAGTGCGGCATCTCGTTGGGCTTGCTGCTCCAGAAGGCAGGCAGCAGATACACCGGCTTGTAGGCGCGCAGCTGGAACAAGCCCAACTTGGAGTCCTTGGCCAGCTCCCAGCGGCTGTCGAGCAGGGAGCCACGGCCAGCGTTGGCGGCAGCAGAATCCAGTTCGTCATGCGCGAACAGCTCATTGCGGCGCGGCAGCGGCTCGTCCAGCTCCTTGGCGGTGGCCTTGGCCTCCTTGCGCGCCTGCAGAGCGGCGGCTGCCGCGGCATCGGCGGCACGGGTATCGGTGGCGGTGCGGCCTAGTGCGCTGTCGTAGCAGGCCAAGCGGGTGGCATCGGTCTCAAGCGCGAAGCAGGCCTGCGGTGAGGCCGGCGTCGGCATCGATTCCTGCGCAAGAGCCGAAGCGCTGGCGCCGCTCAGGATGAGCAGCAGGGCTTGGGGAAGAGCTTGTTTTCGCATGGGTTCCATCCGGTCGCGGTGGGGTGGCCGGGCCGGGGCAATCGGGGGAATTGCGCGCCGGCAGCTGTGGCAAGTTGGGGATTGTCGGTGATTCCCAGGTCGAGGTGGCGTTACGACGGCCCTCAGAAGAACCAGGCAATAGCGAACACGCCGACCATGGCGATCGCCAGGCCCAGCTTGAGTGCGACCCCAAGGACGATGCCCAGCCAAGTGCCGAGGCCAACCTTGGTGGCTTGGCCGAGCTGGCGGCCATGCAGGTATTCGCCGCCCAGCGCGCCCAGGAACGGGCCCACAAACAGGCCGATGGGCATGAAGAACAGGCCGACCACCGTGCCGATCGCCGAGCCGATCAGGGCCTGCTTGCTGGCGCCCACCTTCTTGGCACCGGCGATGGTGCAGAGCACATCCACGATGATCGAGATGACGGTCAGTACGCCCAATACCACCAGTGGCAGCCAGCCCACCCGGTCGAATCCATCGCCCCAGGCCGCCAGTAGCAGGCCGACGAAGACCAGCGGTACCCCCGGCAGCGCCGGCAGGATGATGCCGGCTATGCCGACCAGGACCAGCAGGGCGCCGACCAGATAGAAGATGAATGAATAGTCCATGGTTACTCTGAGGGGGGTCGTATAGGGGTTGACTTTAATGCATGTGCCGGTGTTGCAATTTATTTAGCCCCGAGTTAAGTTGCAGCCGCTGAGCTTGGCAAGGTCACCGTGAATCGTGGCCTGATGGGTAGATCCAAGGATTTGCTGCATCGTTGCACCTCGCTTCCTCCTTGCAACCAGCCGCCTCACCGGGCGTAACCATCAAACGAAAGAGCTACAGGGAGTAAGTCGAGATGTCTGATCGCGAAACCGGTACCGTCAAGTGGTTCAACGACGCCAAGGGCTTCGGCTTCATCAGCCGCGAAAATGGTGAGGACGTGTTTGTGCACTTCCGTGCCATCCAGACCGATGGCTTCAAAAGCCTGAAGGAAGGCCAGAAGGTCACCTTCACCGTTGTGCAGGGCCAGAAGGGCCTGCAGGCTGACGCCGTACAGCCGGCCTGATCCGGCGGCAGTGCAGCCAAAAGAAAGGCCCGCGCAAGCGGGCCTTTCTTCGTCAGCGCTAACGGTAGCGGCTCAGCGGATCACCACACGGCCGTTGACCACGCGCACATAGGTGTTCTCGCGGATCCCGCCCAGGTCCTTCTGGTTGACCACGATCACGCGGCCATCGTCCATGCGCACCTGGATGTCATACGAGTTGCCGGTGACGTTCTGCTGGATCTTGTTGCCGGCCATGGCGCCACCAACGGCGCCTGCGACGGCGGCGATGTTCTGGTTGCCCTTGCTGCCGCCGGTCTTGTCGGAAATCTCATGGCCGGCCACGGCGCCGACGATGCCGCCGAGGATGGCGCCGGTAGCGCTGGGCGCGGTGCGGCCGGAGGCGACGGTATCGATGCGGGTGACGATGCCGCAGTCGGTGCAACGGTTCTGGTTGTAGCCGTTGTTGTTGCCGTAGTTGCCACCATTGTTGTAGCCGCCGTTGTTGTAGCCACCACCGTAACCGGGGGAGGTGGCGCAACCGGCCAGCGCCAGACTGGCAATTGCGCCTACAGCGATCAGTTGGATCTTCATGGTGTTTCTCCTTGCCAGATTGAAAGTGGGTACAGCTGAGTGACCCGCGGCGAAGATCCTGCGGTTTTGCATGTGAATGGAGGGCCAATCACAGGTGAAAACGCAGTTTGTTTATTTAAAATCCTGATGGCATGACTTGCAGTCACTGCCGATTTTTTGCACCGCAGCAGCCAGTGCCGCGCAATCTGCCGGCGGCTTTGCCAGTGCATCGTTCAAGGTGGCGCGATAGCGACTGGCGTGTTGCTGGAAACGCTCGTCATCACGCAGTCCGGGGAAGGCGGTTTCCAGATCGTTGGCCAGTGCGCGCAGGGTCTGCAGGCGCGGGGTGCTGTCGGTGACACTGCAGCGATTCTGTTTCTGGCTCTCGCCCAGCAACTGGGCCTGTTTGGCCATGACCGTCATCAGGCTGTCCGGGAAGTGATCCTGGCGGGCCTGGATGGCGCGCATGCCCATCACGGTGGCAATCACCCCGATCAGCAGGCCGGCGAGCAGGACGAACAGGTAGCGCGAGACTTTGGACGCGGGACGGGTGGGTGCAGGGTCGGACATTGCGTTGGCTCCAGGCTACGTGGCAAAAGGGTTCGACTCCCAGTCATTATGCAGCGGCGCGAGCGAAGCCCATGTCATGGTGCTGTTGGCCGACTCACCGCAGGGCCTGGGCAAGCCGTAAAATGCGCCGATGAAAGAAGAATTGCGTGAGCGCTTTGCCGGTATCGACCGGCTTTACGGGGCCGGCACCATCACCCACCTGAGCGGCTGCAAGGTCGCGGTGGTTGGCATGGGCGGGGTGGGCTCGTGGATCGTGGAGGCGCTGGTGCGCTCGGCGGTCGGCCATTTGAGCCTGATCGATGCCGACGATATCTGCGTCTCCAACACCAATCGGCAGCTACCGGCGATGGCAGGGCAGTATGGCCGCAACAAGGCGCTGGCCATGGCCGAGCGCTGCCGTGCGATCAATCCGGATGTCCAGGTCGAGGCGGTGGAGTCGTTCCTGACCCCGGCCAACATGGCCGAGTTGCTGGACCGTGGTTTTGACCTGGTGATCGATGCCTGCGACAGCTTCCGGGTGAAGGTGGAAACCATTGCCTGGTGCCGCCGCCGCAAGCTGCCGATGATCACCATCGGCGCTGCTGGTGGCCGTACCGATCCAACCCTGGTGCGGGTGCGCGACGTGTCGCGGACCGAGCATGACGCGATGATGGCGCTGATCCGCAAGAAGCTGCGCAGCGAGTTCAACTTCCCCAAGAGCGCAAAGCGCTACTTCGGCGTGCCGGCGGTGTACTCGTTGGAAAACGTGAAGTACCCGCAGGCTGACGGCAGCGTCTGCGGCATCCGCCCGAACCTGGGCCCGGATGAGGCACTGAAGCTGGATTGCGGCGGCGGTCTGGGCGCGGCAACGCATATCACCGGCGCATTTGCGTTCGTGGCAGTGGGCAAGGCCCTGGAAATGCTGTTGAAGAACCGCGCGTAAAGACGAGCGGACTTGTGGGAGCGGCGTTGGTTTGTAGGAGCGGCATAAGCCGCGAAGCTGAGCATCTCTCTGAGCCAGCGTAGGCACGCAGTCCAAGATTGCAGTGATTCTGGAATTTCTGGCGGCGGGGGGCGGTACGAGCTTCGCGGCTTACGCCGCTCCTACAGATTGAACAACCGCTTTGCGTTGGCCGTGGTCTGCGCTGCGATATCCGCCGCAGGCTGCTGGCGTAGTTCGGCGATAGTATCGAGAATCTGCCGCAGCCGCGCCGGCTCATTGCGCTGGCCGCGGATACCCGCATCCGGCTGATCCGGGGCATCGGTTTCCAGCAGCAGGAACTCCAAGGGCATCTGCGTCACCAGGCCGCGCAACCGGTTGGCGCGCGTATAGGTGATGGGACCGCCCAAGCCGATCATGAAGCCCATATCCCATAGCTGCCTGGCCTGCTCTGGACTGCCGGAAAAACTGTGCATCACGCCACTGAGTCCGCCAACCCGGCGGATGCGCAGGATCACTTCATCCAGGGCGCGGCGCGCATGCACGATCAGCGGTAGCTGGAAGTCCCGCGCGACCTCAAGCTGGCCCTGGAAGTACATGCGCTGTGCTGCCGGGTCGAGATCGTCGACAAAGAAATCCAGCCCGCATTCGCCAATGGCGCAAGGCTTTTCGCGTTCCACCCAATCTCGCAGGTGCTGCAGATGCTCGGGACGGTGCTCGACCAAGAACATGGGATGCAGGCCGTAAGCCGGATGCAGCCCGGTGTCTGCAGCGCACACGTCGCGTAACTTGGGCCAACTGGCAGCGGTCACCGCCGGCACGATCTGCATGCCCACGCCAGCAGCGCCGGCGCGGGCGATCACCGCCTCACGGTCGGCGTCGAATTCAGCTGCATCCAGGTGGCAGTGGCTGTCTACCAGCTGCACGGCTCAGCGTTTGCCCGGCAGGATGGGCGGCTCGGCCGGATCCTTGCGCCGTTTCCAGTTGGCCAGCAACATGGTGCTCAGGCCAAACAGGATCTCATCGACAAATGGAATCGGGTCGGGCAGCAGCATGCTGATGACGAACAGCGCACCGGTCAGCTTGAACAGGGTGGGGTAGCGCAGCTTGCGTGCCCATTCCAGGAATGGCGACAACATCATGCTCGACATGGCGTATCCAGATGAAGGGGGATTCAGACTGCCCCGTTGGATCGGGGGTGGCAGGCTGAATATTGCGACGAGTTGAATGATTTCGATAGGGATGTGACAGAAATACCGGGCTTTGTTCAGCTAGCTCGTGCTGGAATTCACCCAAGACAAACGCGGGCAGCCGCACGGAGACAGATCATGAAGAGCACAACCACGACCGTTTTGGTTGCCGCCGGCGCGTTGCTGGTAGGTGGCATCGCCACTGCCGCCTTCATGCAGGGCCGCGACAAGGCCAGCACGGCACCGCTGGTGGAAGGCGCGCGCCCGGTGTTGGACAGCTCGCCACTGGTGGACGATGCCGCTGTTACCGGCAAGGTGGAAACCCCGGCCGAGCCGCAGCTGCAATATGCCGACGTGCTCAAGGTAGCCCCGGTAACCCAGAAGGAGCGTGTCTACGGCACGGTCACCGGCAGTGATCCGATCCGCGAAACCTCCACCTCCAGCACCCCGCATGAAGTCTGCGAGGACGTGGTGGTACAGGAACGCCTGCCCGAGCGTGACGGCAACGTTGGCGGCACCGTTGCCGGCGCGGTCATTGGTGGTCTGCTGGGTAACCAGGTCGGCGGCGGCAACGGCAAGAAGGCAGCCACCGCTGCCGGCGCCGTCGCAGGTGGCTTGATCGGCAACCAGGTCGACAAGCGTCACGTCGGCGGCCGTGTGGTCAACCGCACCGAGCGCCAGTGCCATACCGAACAGCGCACCGCCGAGTCCAGCCGCATCACTGGCTACAACGTCAGCTACCGCAAGCCCGATGGCAGCACCGGCACGATGCGCATGGACAGCCGTCCGGGTGAGCGGGTGTCGCTGGGCAACGCCAACCAGACCATCGGTTACGACGTGACCTACCGTTACGACGGTGCGGAGAAGACCGTGCGCATGCAGGACAAGCCGGCCAGCGATCGCCTGCCGGTTATCGACGGTCAGCTGGTGACGCAGACCGCGGCGATGGCGCCGGCGGCAAATCGCCAGTAACCATCGCAAGCCGTAAACCTGCTCTCTTCAGCAGTTGAGCTACCCGGAATCCGATGCCAGACCTCTGGCATCGGATTTTTTATTGTTTTGTGGGAGCGGCGTAAGCCGCGAAGCCCACACGCTATCAGGGCGCGCGAATACCACTTTTTGGGGGCGAACAGTGTCAGCTTCGTGGTTTACGCCGCTCCCACAAATGGTTACCAGCCGGGTATCGGCGGTTTGACCGGCTGGGGTGGCAGGCGCAAGCTCGGCGTCCTTGTTTACCTGCACACAGGAACCGCGATGAGTGTTTTCGACCTGCGACTGGAAACCGAGCGTCTACTGCTGCGACCACCGGCTGCCGAAGACTTCGAGGCCTTCGCTGCGTTCTGCGCCGATCCCCAGACCATGCAGCATCTCGGCGGCGTGCAACCGCCTTCGGTCGCATGGCGCAGCCTGGCGGCGCTGACCGGTAGCTGGCAGCTGCTCGGCTACTCCATGTTCTCGGTGATCGAGAAAAGCAGCGGGCGCTGGATTGGCCGGGTCGGGCCCTGGCAGCCGCATGGCTGGCCGGGCACGGAAGTGGGCTGGGGAATCGCCTCCGAGTTCTGGGGCCGTGGCTACGCACCGGAGGCGGCGCGGGCCAGTGTCGATTGGGCGTTCGATGCGCTGGGTTGGCAGGAAGTGATCCATACCATTGTGCCGGCCAATACCAGTTCGGTGGCGGTGGCGCAGAAGCTGGGTGCGACCTTGCTGCGGCAGGCGCGATTGCCCGCGCCCGCCGATATCGAGGTGGATGTGTGGGGGCAATCCCGGCACGCGTGGATGGCGCGGCGCTGAGAAATTTTTGCTGCGGTCGCAGCTTTACCGCAGGCCCCTTGATCCGTTCAGATGGATACTGTCGTCTGCCAATCAGCAGCGGGGAGTGGATCAGTGAGTGTTTCGGGTGCTGGGTTGCGGGTGTATGGCATGTCCACGTCGGGCAATTGCCACAAGGTGCGGTTGCTGCTGGAGCAGTTGGGCACACGTTACGACTGGGTCGAGGTGAACAGTGCCGAAGGCCAGACCCGCACCGCGGAGTTCCTCGCGCTCAATCCGAACGGAAAAGTGCCGCTGGTGCAGCGCGCCGATGGTCGGGTGCTGGTCGAATCCAATGCCATCCTGTTCTGGCTGGCCGAAGGCACGCCTTATCTGCCAAGTGATGGATGGCAGCGGGCGCAGGCGCTGTCCTGGATGTTCTTCGAACAGTACAGCCACGAGCCCTACATCGCGGTTGCACGCTTCATCAGCATCTGGACGCCGGCCGATTCACCGCGTCGTGCTGAGCTGCCGCAGCTGCGCGAGCGTGGCCATGACGCCTTGGCGGTGATGGAGCTCCATCTGCAAAACAGCGCGTGGTTCACCGGCGCTGACTACGGCGTGGCCGATATCGCCTTGTTTGCCTATACCGCTGTCGCCGAAGACGGCGGCATTGGCCTGTCTTCCTACCCTGCGATCCAGCGCTGGCTGCAGGCCGTGCAGGCCCAGCCCGGCTTCATGCCGATACTCGCGGGTTGAACCTTCGCATCGATGCTTGATTCCGTCGTCTCACCAGTTTTCTGTGGAGCCTGTCTGCATGTTTGCTCGTGTACCGAATCCCATTCCGGCCCGCATGAAGGGCCTGAACCGCGCTGAGATCTGCGATACCAACTTCATCGAATTCGTCAGCGCGCTGTCGCCTGGCCCAGACCAGGGACCACAGCCTGCTGCGCCGGTGTTGCCCGGTAGTGCATTGGATGCACAAGGCTTCCGCGAGCTGTTCGAGTCGCAGCTGATCAGCCGCCATCTGGACCTGATGGCGCGCGTGCTGCGTGTGCAGAACAAGGTCTTCTACACGATTGGCTCGTCCGGCCACGAAGGCAATGCCATGGTGGCCCGCGCTGCCCGGCATACCGATCCGGCCTTCCTGCACTACCGTTCCGGCGGCTTCATGGCCGAGCGCTTCCGCAAGCTGCCGGGCATGGACCCGGTGATGGACTCGGCGCTGTCGTTCGCGGCCAGCAAGGACGACCCGGCCAGCGGTGGCCGCCACAAGGTGTGGGGCAGCAAGCCTTTGTGGGTGTTGCCACAGACCTCGACGATTGCTTCGCACCTGCCCAAGGCGCTGGGCACGGCGATGGCGATTGAAGCCGGCAAGCGGCTGGGTCATGGGCTGCCGATTCCCGATGACAGCATCACCATCTGCTCGTTCGGCGATGCCTCGGCCAACCACGCCACCGCGCAGACCGCGTTCAATGCGGCAGCCTGGAGCAGTTTCCAGAAATTGCCAGCACCGGTGCTGTTCGTCTGCGAAGACAACGGCATCGGTATCTCGGTGAAGACGCCTGAAGGTTGGATCGCCGAAAGCTTCCGCCACCGGCCGGGCCTGGATTACTTCCATGCTGACGGTCTGGATCTGGTCAACGGTTATGCCGACGTGCAGCGTGCAGTCGAGCATTGCCGGCGCACGCGGCGGCCGACCTTCCTGCACCTGCGCACCACCCGCCTGATGGGCCATGCCGGTACCGATTTCGAGATTGAATGGCGCGCACTGGAGGAGTTGTGCGCGGTCGAAGCGGGCGATCCGCTGCTGCGTTCGGCGCAGGTTGCGGTGGAATCCGGGCTGATGGACAAGGCCGAAGTGCTGGCTCTGTACGAGCAGACTCGCCAGCGCTGCTTCGCCGCCGCCGAGGATGCCGACAAGCGCCCGCGCCTGACCGCGCTGCAGGATGTGATCGCGCCGCTGGCGCCGTATACGCCGGACAAGGTGCAGGCCGAGGCGGCGCGCGCCGATTACAGCGAACGACGCCTGCAGGTGTTCGGCGGCGAGGCTGGCTTGCCGGAGAACCAGCCGGCCAAACACCTTGCTGTGCAGATCAACCAGGCGCTGCACGATCTGTTCGCCAAGTATCCGGAGACCTTGCTGTTCGGCGAGGACGTGGCGCAGAAGGGTGGCGTCTACACCGTCACCAAGGGACTGCAGAAGGCATTCGGCCCGCGTCGGGTGTTCAATACCCTGCTCGACGAAACCATGATCCTGGGCATGGCCCAGGGCTTCGCCAACATGGGCATGCTGCCGCTGCCGGAAATCCAGTACCTGGCCTATCTGCACAACGCCGCCGACCAGGTGCGCGGCGAGGCCTGCTCGTTGCAGTTCTTCTCCAATGACCAGTATCGCAACCCGATGCTGATCCGCATCGCCGGGCTGGGCTATCAGAAAGGCTTTGGCGGGCACTTCCACAACGACAACTCGATCGCTGCCATCCGCGATATCCCCGGGCTGGTAGTTGGCTGCCCATCGCGTGGCGATGATGCCGCGGCAATGCTGCGTACGCTTGCTGCCTTGGCAAAAGTGGACGGGCGGGTATGCGTGTTCCTGGAGCCGATCGCGCTGTACATGACCAAGGACCTGCATGCTGCTGGCGATGGCCAATGGCTGTTCCCGTATCCGGCGCCGGATCAAACACTGGCGCTGGGCGAGGGCAGGGTTTACGGCGAAGGTAATGATGATCTGTTGATCATCAGCTACGGCAACGGTGTGCCGATGGCGCTGCGTGCTGCCAGGACCATCGAGGAACAGCATGGCTGGAAGGTGCGGGTGGTCGATCTGCGCTGGCTGGTGCCGCTCAATGCCGGCTATATCGCCGAGCAGGCCAAGGGCGCGAAGCGCATCATCGTGCTGGACGAAGGCCGGCAGAGTGCTGGTGTGGGCGAGGGCGTGATTACCGCCTTGGTCGAAGCCGGCCAAGGGCAGGTGCCGCTGCGCCGGGTGACTGGCGTGGATACCTATACGCCGCTGGCGGGGGCGGCATTGCTGGTGCTGCCAGGTGATGCCGATGTGGTGGCGGCAGCTGCGGAGTTGGTATGAGCCGCTAGCGCGGCTTGTTTGTAGGAGCGGCGTAAGCCGCTTAGCTGGCAATGCTGAAATCGCAAGCATGCCCGCGACCTGATTGCCCTGTGGCTTCGCGGCTTACGCCGCTCCTACAGCGGCGCTCCCTCCCTTTGGCGCAGCCAAGGGGAGGGTTGGGGAGGGGTTGGCTTTTGGATGCCTGCAGGTACTGCCAGCTTCGCGGCTTACGCCGCTCCCACAATCATCTGAAGCTGTCGTCACCTCATAGACAAACAAAACCCCGCCAAGGCGGGGTTTTGTTTTCATGCATCAACAGCCAGATCAGCTATTGGCTTTCAGCTTGGCCAGACGCAGCCAGGTGTCGACCACGGTGTCCGGGTTCAGCGACACCGACTCGATGCCTTCCTGCATCAGCCATTCGGCCAGATCCGGGTGATCGGACGGGCCCTGGCCGCAGATGCCGACGTACTTGCCCTTGGCGCGAGCGCTCTTGATCGCCATCGACAGCAGCTTCTTGACCGCCGGGTTGCGCTCGTCGAACAGGTGCGCGACGATCGAGGAATCGCGGTCCAGGCCCAGGGTCAGCTGGGTCAGGTCGTTGGAGCCGATCGAGAAGCCGTCGAAGATCTCCAGGAACTCGTCGGCCAGCAGTGCGTTGGACGGCACTTCGCACATCATGATGATCTTCAGGCCGTTCTCGCCCTGCTTCAGGCCATTGGCGGCGAGCACTTCCACCACCTTGCGGCCTTCTTCCAGGGTGCGAACGAACGGGATCATCACCCACAGGTTCTCAAGGCCCATTTCGTTGCGCACGCGCAACACGGCCTGGCATTCCAGTGCGAAGGCCTTGGAGAAGCTCGGGTCGACGTAACGGCTGGCGCCGCGGAAGCCGATCATCGGGTTCTCTTCGTGCGGTTCGTAGTTGTTGCCGCCGATCAGGTTGGCGTACTCGTTGGACTTGAAGTCCGACAGGCGCACGATCACCGGGTTCGGTGCGACCGAAGCGGTCAGGGTGGCGATGCCTTCGGCCAGACGGTCAACATAGAAGCTCACCGGATCTTTGTAGCCGGCAATCTTCTCGTCGATCTTCTTCTTGGTGGCAGCGTCCTGGCGGTCGTATTCCAGCAACGCATTCGGGTGAATGCCGATGTGGCTGGCGATGATCATTTCCAGGCGGGCCAGGCCGATGCCAGCGTTCGGCAGCTGGCCGAAGTCGAAGGCACGTTCCGGGTTGGCCACGTTCATCATGATCTTCAGCGGTGCCGGCGGCATGTTGCCCAGATCGGTGGTGGTGCGGTCAAAGGCCAGCTTGCCAGCGTAGATGAAGCCGGTATCGCCTTCGGCGCAGCTGACGGTCACTTCCTGGCCGTCCTCGATCAGCTGGGTCGCATTGCCCGAGCCGACCACGGCCGGCACGCCCAGCTCACGCGCGATGATCGCGGCGTGGCAGGTGCGGCCACCACGGTTGGTGACGATGGCCGACGCGCGCTTCATCACCGGCTCCCAATCGGGGTCGGTCATGTCGGCGATCAGCACGTCGCCCGGCTGCACGCGGGCCATGTCGTCCAGCGACTTCACCACGCGGGCCACGCCAGCGCCGATCTTGGCGCCAACGGCGCGGCCTTCGGCAATGACTTCACCCTTTTCCTGCAGCGCATAACGCTCGATCTGGGTAGCCTTGGCGCGCGACTTCACGGTTTCCGGGCGCGCCTGGACGATGAACAGCTTGCCGCTGACGCCGTCCTTGGCCCACTCGATATCCATCGGGCGGCCGTAATGCTTTTCGATGACCAGCGCCTGCTTGGACAGTTCCTGCACGTCCTCATCGCTGATCGAGAAGGTATTGCGCACCTCGACCGGGGTGTCTTCAATTTTGACGCGCTCGCCCGGGACGTCCGAATAGACCATGCGGATCGCCTTGGAACCCAACGAGCGGCGCAGGATCGCCGGCTTGCCGGCATGCAGGCTGGGCTTGTAGACGTAGAACTCGTCCGGATTGACCGCGCCCTGCACGACCATTTCGCCCAGGCCGACCGAAGAGGTGACGAACACCACGTCGCGGAAGCCGGACTCGGTGTCCAGGGTGAACAGCACGCCGGAGGAGCCGACGCCCGAGCGGACCATCAGCTGCACGCCCGCGGACAGGAACACGTCTTCGTGCTTGAAGCCGTGGTGGACGCGGTAGGCGATGGCGCGGTCGTTGTACAGCGAGGCGAATACTTCCTTGACCTTGTGCACGACGTCGTCGGCACCGGTCACGTTGAGGAAGGTTTCCTGCTGGCCGGCGAACGAGGCGTCCGGCAGATCTTCGGCGGTTGCCGAGGAGCGCACGGCCACGGCGATGTCACCGCCGCCGTTTTCGGCGCTCAGCTTTTCGTAGGCGGCGCGGATGTCCTGGTCCAGCTGCGGCTGCAGCGGCGCATCGATCACCCAGTTGCGGATTTCCTTGCCGGCAACGGTCAGGGCAGCGACATCTTCCACGTCCAGCGTGGCCAGCTTGTCGAAAATGCGCTTGGACAGGTCGTTATGGGCAATGAAGTCCTTGAACGCTTCGGACGTGGTTGCGTAACCACCGGGGACGGACACCCCCAGACCGGCTAGATTGCCGATCATCTCCCCAAGCGAGGAGTTTTTGCCACCTACGCGGGCCAGATCGGCCAAGCGCAGCTCATGCAACCACAGGATATTCTCGTTCAAGCGCGATGCTCCGTTGAGGCCATCGCCCGTGGCGGGCTTGGGATGGCCACGTCCGTAGGAAGAAGCCAATATGATGCAGTGCACACCGAAGCCGCACAAGCTTGTGACAATACTTTGTCTTGTGCTTGTCTTTTTCGGGACAGGCTAGGCCATCTCGCTTGACCCGTGGTCAGGTTCACACTCTGAAGGGAGCTTTCATGACGGCAATCCGGCCGGTTTTCTATGTTTCTGACGGCACCGGCATCACCGCCGAGACCGTTGGGCACAGTCTCTTGACTCAGTTCAATGGCTTCAGTTTCGTCACCGATCGCATGTCGTTCGTCGACGATGCTGACAAGGCGCTTGAGGCGGCGGCGCGTATCAGGGCCGCCGGGGAGCGCTACCAGGTGCGTCCGATCGTGATCAGCTCCTGTGTCGATTCCAGCCTCGGCTTGATCCTGGAAGAGAGCGGAGCCCTGGTCCTGGATGTCTTTGCCCCATTCATCGGGCCGTTGGAACAGGAGCTGAGCGCGGCCAGGCATTCCAAGGTGGGGCAGGCGCATGGCATGGTGGATTTCGATACCTACCATCGCCGCATCAACGCGATGAATTTTGCGCTGAGCCACGACGATGGCATCGCAGTGAATTACGACGAGGCCGATGTGGTGCTGGTCGCGGTGTCGCGCGCGGGCAAGACCCCGACTTGCATCTATCTGGCGCTGCATTACGGCATTCGCGCGGCCAACTACCCTTTGACCGAGGAAGACCTGGAGCAGGATCGCCTGCCGCCACGCCTGCGTCCGTACCGTAACAAGCTGTTCGGGCTGACCATCGACCCCGAGCGCCTGCAGCAGATCCGCCAGGAGCGCCGCCCCAACTCGCGCTATGCCAGCTTCGAGACCTGCAAGCGGGAAGTCACCGCCGCCGAGACCATGTTCCGCATGGAACGCATCCCGACCTTGAGTACTACCCACACTTCCATCGAAGAGATCTCCAGCAAGGTGCTGAGTACCCTGAGCCTGCAGCGCGAGATGTTCTGAGCCAAGGATCGCCGGTAGTGCCGAGCCATGCTCGGCAGGGGCATTACAGGCAAACCCATGTAGTGCCGAGCCATGCTCGGCAGGGGCATTACAGGCAAACCCATGTAGTACCGAGCCATGCTCGGCAGGGGCATTACAGGCAAACCCATGTAGTGCCGAGCATGGCTCGGCAGCGGCGTGACCGGTAGAGCCTCTGC
>NZ_JBRRDW010000059.1:0-25339 GCF_056759895.1 Stenotrophomonas sp. STEN038 | reverse complement strand
GGGGAAACCCGTCGAAAGCCGCCAGAAATGGCGCAATTTTGATCAAATCGAGGTCGATCGAGCGCTCGACGCTGAAATCCAAGCTTCAGGGCGCTTTGATCAGACCTTCCTAAAGAGTTGAGGTAGGCGACTTGCCTACGATTTGAGTCCGCTGAAATGAACCTTGAAATCAAGAAGAACTTGCGTCGCGCAGCAAAGTTCTATACCGACCGCTGGCGCTACGACCGGCGAATCCGTTGGTTCGCCAAGGTCGACGGCCGCTGGTTGCCGATGACGCCATTCTACAAGAGCGTTGCGGGACTAGAGCACTGCAACACCTATCGCGCGCAAGGAGCGCTCGAGGCTCTGGGTGTACGTGTTCACCGCTTTGGCCCCGCGGCCTCGCGGCGTTTGCAGAGGCGTCTGCGGCTCGCGATGGCATAGAGGGTGTAGCGGCGACGGCAAGCCAAGTCCGGCCAAGGAAGGCCGGCACGCGGCAGGTTCGGCCAAAGCAGGGCGGCGTCATCGTTCGATCATGGTATCGACATACATCTCCTCACTCTTCCTTGCCCCGCACGCGCCCAGATGTGGCGTGGCCTATCCCAATAGCGTTAACAGGCCCTAGGCAACCTGCACACCTTTCCAGAACGCAACATGTCCGCGAATCTGCTTGGCGGCGTCCTTCGGCTCGGGGTAGTACCAGGCCGCATTGGCATTGACCGCATCGCCCACCAACACGTCGTAGTAATGCGCAGTGCCTTTCCATGGGCATACGGTGGTGTGGCTGGATTCGCGGAAGTGTTCGTGCGCCAGTGAGGCGGGTGGGAAGTAGTGGTTGTTCTCGACCACGACGGTGTCGTCGCTGCTTGCCAAGATGGTGTCGTTCCAGATGGCTTGTTTCATGTGCGTTGCCTCTTGGTTGGGTTGAGGCAGGCAGTATGCGCGTCGGCAAAGCCGCATAGGCCCGTTTTCGCGGGTTTTGCCCTCGAAAGAGGCGCGCCTAAACAGCGCTAGGTGCGCCCGCATAGCAGACTCAAAGTGCCAAGACCGCGGACCCAGCGTTTGGCAAGATCAAAACGCCGGGAATATTGGAGCTGGAACGAGAGCCTGGGCGACCGAGCTTTCAGGCCAGCGCCACGGCCCCTGCTACGGATTCATACGGGCTGGAGCAGCTTTATGCCAAACCAGTCTTGTGGATCCTTCCAGCCACGCACCACCTTGAGACCGGCCTTTCCAGCGAGCGCTGCAAACCCTGCATCGGTGTATTTGCGGCTATATTCAACCTGCATCTTTTCCCGTTCGGCAAACTCAAAACGCTGATCTCTGATCGTCACAGTTTGTGCGCGCTTGCTCACTAGGAAGGTGAGGATCGAGCCGCATTCAGTGGAATAGTGCGCTTGGTGCTCGAAGTCTTTAAGGGAAAAATCGCTTGCAATCTCACGATTGAGGCGCGTGAGCAAGTTAAGGGTGAAGGCTGCCGTGACCCCGGCTTTGTCGTTGTAGGCCGCTTCCAGCAGTACGCTGGACTTTTGCATGTCGATGCCAATCAGGGCGCCCCCACGGGCGCCCATGGTCTGGCGCATCGCGCGAAGCAAAGCCACAGACTCGTCTTCAGTAAAATTGCCCAGCGTGGAACCTGGAAAAAAGACCAAGGTCTGCTTTGCCTTCCGCTCAGGTTGCGGTATTTCGAAAGGCTGAGTGAAGTCGGCGCACACAGGCAGCATTTCCACATCGCCGAACTCTCGATCCAGCCGCTCAACGCTGGCCAGCAAGGCGCTCTCAGAGATTTCGATTGGCGTGTAGGCCACCGGGTCTTCCAGCGCATCAAGCAGAAGGCGCGTCTTTCTTCCGCTGCCGCTACCGTATTCCACGACATGCGCGTACGGCCCCACTGCATGGGAGATCTCTGGAGCACTGGCTTGCAACAGCGCAAGCTCAACCCGGGTGAGGTAGTACTCCGGCTGTCGAGTGATTTTTTCGAAGAGTTCGGAGCCGCGGGCGTCGTAAAAATACTTGGAAGGTAAGCGCTTAGGGGATTGCGCAAGGCCTGCGAGCACATCGCCGATAATGTCGTTAGGAGTCGGGTGCAGGTCGGTCGATATCATCTCAGCGTTCATATGTCCTTGGCCAAACGCACGCCGGAAAATTGCCAGCGCGTGGGGGGTGGGAAAAAGTTGCGGTAGGTGGCGCGAATATGATCGCCAGGGGTGGCACAGCTCCCGCCGCGCAGCACCCATTGCCCACTCATGAACTTGCCGTTGTATTCGCCCAGTGAGCCGGGCAAGGTCTTAAATCCTGGGTACGGGGTGTAAGCCGTCGAGGTCCATTCCCAGACGTCACCGAATAGCTGCTCAAATCCCGTGTTCGACGTCGTCTGACTGGCTTGTGGATGCAGCGCATCGCTTTCGAGGAAGTTGCCTTCCGCCGACAACCCTGCAGCGGCTTGCTCCCACTCCGCTTCGGTAGGAAGGCGGGCACCTGCCCAGCGAGCGAAAGCGTCGGCTTCAAAATAATCGAGATGGCAAACCGGCGCGCGGGGGTCCAGCTCGCACCATCCTCCCAAGGTGAATTCCAGTTCTTCCTGGGGATGCCAATAAAGAGGACGACGGTGCCCCTGCGCTTGTAGCCGATCCCAACCCTCGCTCATCCATAGCCCCACCTGCTCATAGCCGCCATCGGCAATGAACGCGAGATACTCGCTATTGTCCACCGGGCGACTGGCCAAGGCATGCGCAGGCACTATCACACGATGACGGGGCGCTTCATTGTCAAAGGCGAACTCCCTTGCTTCTGGCCAAGGCGCCGCCCCCATTTCGGTAATGACCTCATCACAAGCGATCCATCGCAGCGGTGAAGCTTCGGCAGTGGGGTGCGTGGTCAACTCCTGGCGATACGCCGGATGCAGGGGATTGCTCCAGAATGCGTGCTTGATGTCGGTAAGCAAGAGTTCTTGGTGTTGTTGTTCGTGGTGTGTGCCCATTAGCACTACCCGAGCCAAATCCGATGAAATGTCGCCCGCTTCAAATCGTGCAGCGATACGCGCGTCGATCTCGTGGCGATAACCCAGCACCTCTGCCAACGCAGGGCGCGACAACAGTCCGCGGCGCGGTCGCGCATGCATGGGGCCTACGCTGTGGTAATAACTGTTGAATACGAAGTCCCATCGCGCATCGACTGGGAGATAGCCCTCGCGTGCGGCGAGAACAAATCGCTCAAAAAACCACGTGGTGTGCGCAAGGTGCCACTTGGCGGGACTGGCGTCCTCCATGCTTTGCACCATGGCGTCTTCCGGGGAGAGTGACGCAGCAAGTTTGATGCTGCGCGCACGCACAACCTGGTAACGACCAAGAAGCGCTTGAAGGTCAGGCCACGCTGAAGAAGAGAATTTTGACTTAGAAAGAGGCATGGGCAAGAGGCTAGCTGGGACCAGTGGTATCGCCCACTTTGCGCTGAGAGTGTGAAATCAGAAAACAACCGCGGAGAAGAGTTTTAGCCCGGTTGCACGGCCGAGGCAATAAACTGTACCGTTCGCGCCATGTCCGCGACCCCAATATGCAAGTGCGGAGCAATGCGTAGCAGTCCACTGCGGCCAGTGTATACGACGCCGTGAGTCGCCAATGCATTCGTAGCGGCGAAGTATTGGGCCGCGTCGGGCGCGCGAAGGCCTGTGAAGTGCGGTCCATGTCCGTTAGTTTTCCATCCCTCCAAACCGTGGGCATCCAAAGCGCGATCAAGTTCGATGATGAGCTGGTCGAGCCTTCTGGTGATATTGGCTAAGCCCCATTGCCTTAGCTGAGCTAGCGCGGCAGTTGCCATCGCCAAGCGCGTGGGATCGGCTACGCCACCGGCGTCAAAGCGCCGGGCACCTGCGCGGTAAGGAGGCGGCTGGGTAGCCGGGAAGTACCATTGATCCCCTGCTTGGCGCGCTTGCCAGTGCTGGTCCAGGCCTACGCCTTGATCGCGCCACTGCGGCGCTGCCCATAGCCATGCCAGACCATGCGGGCCCAGCAGCCACTTATGGCCCACGGACACAACGAAATCCGGCTGCCACCGACCGAGCTCGGCAGGCAAAACCCCCAAGCTTTGGCTGAGATCCAGCACCAAAAAGGTGCCGCTCTCACGTGCTCTTTGCGCGATCCGATCCATGTTTAACGCCGACCCATCAAGCCAGTGGGTGTGTGGGAGCGACACTATCTTCAGGCGCGTACGCCTGTCCCAAGCTCGCATCACAGCCTCGGTCCAGTCTTCTTCCAGCTCTCGTTTTGCTGCGATGACTTTGGCACCCACCTCCGTGCAGCGCTGCTGCCAGGGCAGCAAGTTCGATGGGAACTGACCTTCGAGCACCAAGACCTCCTGTCCTGGCTGCAAAGGCAAGTTGCGCGCGGCGGTGGAGATGCCAAACGCCGCAGAGGGCACCATGGCCACGCCCTCAACATCACTCTCGAACAACAAATCGGCGGCTAATGCGCGCAAGCCCTCTATCTGCGCCTCCCAATGGGCGAAAGTGAGCTTCCAGGGCTGAGCGCCGGCCTCAAGGCCTGCTTGTCCAGCCATCAACACACTGTGTAAGCGCGGACCTTGAGCAGCTGCGTCGAGATAAAGCGTGCCGGAGGGCAAGACGAAACAATCCGACGCCTGCAAAAGCGAGCTTGCTCCGCCGCATTCATGTATCTGGACCTTAGATGACATCAGACTATTTTAGCCCCGCTACTTCGCTGCTCGCTTGTCACCCTCAGGACAGCTCCAGCTCACTGGGTCCCCATTAAAGGGTTAAGGCTCAACTCCGCTCATAACCCGCCCCGGCTTTGGTGCCCTCGCCTGACCTTCTCTGAAAGCCGCGAGACGAGTTCGACCGCCAAAGCCCTACAAGCACGAGCGCGCCGCCGCAATTAGTCGCCTGGTTGAGTCGCCTGGTTGATCTGCTCGACACTCACTCGCAGCAGCCAAGGATTTGTTCACTGAACACGCTGTGGAATCTCATGAGTTGCGGTCGAACCCACTGCATCCGCGCTGCTGCCGCAGATTAAGTATCCAGCTTGGTGGCTCCCAGCTATTCCTGAACAATCGCTTCATGTCCTAGCGGACCCGAATCTTTTTGCCCCCATATTGATCGCATACGACCGTAGCACGCATCCGCCTGGCCCACCTGGCCGTAGAGGTAAGCATGAATAATCTGTCCCGTAGAGAACTGCTCCGCACCGGGGGCCTGGTGCTCGCCGGCTCCCTGCTTGGCTTGGCCGCATGTACTCCGCAGGCTCCAGCTGCTGCTGCTACTCGTGGGAAGCGTTTTGAGATCATGCGAAGCGACGCAGAGTGGCGGGAGCGCCTCTCCCCAAGCCAATACGCGGTTCTCAGGCGCGATGGAACGGAACGCCCCTACTCCAGTCCATTGAATTCGGAACACCGCAAAGGCGCCTTTGCCTGCGCGGGCTGTGCCTTGCCCGTGTTCTCGTCCACTACCAAGTTCGAGAGTGGCACCGGCTGGCCGAGCTTCTGGGCCCCGCTGCACAATGCGGTCGGCGAGGATACGGACTCCACCTTGGGCATGGTGCGAACCGAGGTGCATTGCCGGCGGTGTGGTGGGCACTTGGGTCATGTCTTCGACGATGGACCTAAGCCCACAGGATTGCGCTATTGCATGAATGGTGTGGCGATGATCTTCGCGCCGGCCTGACAGGCTAGAAAGATCCTCGTTGGACCAGCCCTCCTTCAAGAGTGGTCTGCTGCTTTTCTAGATCCTGGCGTTCGTGCTCACGCCTTCACTTTCGGTTGAATGACCTGCTTTCTGGGAGTATGAAATGAATTCCACGACAGACAAGATCATCGCTGCCGCCGTTGCCCTTGGCATCACGGCCTTGCTGATAGCTGGAGTCTCTATGGCACAGAAACCTTCCGTCGTCGCATCCGCTCGGGCCGCAGCGGTTCCCGCACCGATTGAGACCGCGTCATCAAGCGCAGTAGCCTCAGGTCAATTGGAAACAGTCGTGTTTGCGGGAGGTTGCTTCTGGGGCGTGCAAGGCGTGTTCCAGCATGTAAAAGGCGTACAGCGCGCGGTCTCTGGCTACGCCGGTGGAAACGCCTCCGATGCCAATTACGAATTGGTCAGCAGCGGAACCACGGGCCATGCCGAAGCGGTGCAGGTGGTCTATGACCCCGCGCAAGTAAGTTATGGGAAATTGATGCAGGTGTTTTTCTCAGTGGTGCATGACCCGACCCAGCTGAACTACCAAGGCCCCGATCACGGCACCCAGTATCGCTCTGCTGTTTTCACCACGACCCCTGCGCAGCTCTCCGCCACCAAGTCTTACATCGCACAGTTGCAGAAGGCAAAGACCTTCGCTGCGCCGATCGCCACCGAAGTATCTTCGGCCAAGCCCTTCTATCCGGCCGAAAGCTATCACCAGGACTACCTGACGTTAAATCCCAATGCGGCCTACATCCGCTACTACGATGCGCCAAAGCTGGCGGCTTTGAAAAGCACCTATCCGGCCTTGTATAACCCGTCGCCCGCCTTAGTGGCTGGGCGGTGAGATCTTGCCGGATAAAGCCACATTGCTCCGAACTAATTCCTGCACCAGAAGAATGGTGAGCGCCAATACAAACGTGACGTCATCGCGAAGGTAGGGATTGGCAGCAGCGCGATCCTTGCCGAAGCCTACGCCAATGTTAACTATCAGATCTCCGATGGCGGCTTCGGCGTGGCGTTCGTTCTTCTATTCCATCTTCAGGCAACGATAGCTGTCACCCTGATTTCAATGTGCATGGTGGGCAAACCCAACGCTTCCACACCGAGCTGCGTCCAGATGGGGGCGTGATCTGGCATGTATTGGCGATAGAGCCTGGCCATCGTCTCATTGACAATGGGTGGAAAGCCTCCCACATGATAGGAATTGACATGCACAACATCCTTCCAGCTCGCCCCTGCAGTTGCCAGCGTGCGCTCGACATTCTCAAAGGCCTGGGCGATCTCAATTTCTAATGACGAAGGTATTTCCAGATCGTTGTTCCACCCTCCTTGACCCGATATTTCCACGCGATCCCCCACGCGTAGGGCTTGGGAATAATGCAAGAGCTCGTGCAAGACAGGGCCATAGCCTGGCGTGACAAAAAAGGTTGGTTTCGACATGTGGTTCTCCAGTTGGGGGCTTTCCAGTCTTACTAAGCCCTGGTAGGAACTTACTCGCTGCTAAGACAGGAACGTGACGGCAAAGCAGGCCATAACGAACGCGAACAAAGATTCAAGTGAAAGGCGCTCCATTCACATCTTGTCAGGGGCGCTGACCCCAAGAAGTTTGAGCCCGTTGCGTAGTGCCTGGGCCGCAGCAGCGGCAAGCAGCAGTCGTGCATCGCGCAGTGCCGCGTCCTCGACCAGTACCGGGGTGCCGTGGTACCACCTGTGAAAAGCATGGGCCAACTCGAGCAGGTATTGCGCCATGAGGTGCGGCTCCAACAGCTGGCCAGCGTTTGCCACCACCTCAGGCAAGCGTGCAAGCTCGACCATCAAGAGCAGCGAGTTGTCGTCGCTCAGCAATCCCACGTGCAGGCGCCCATTTGCTTCATCGAAGTTGTAGCCCTTTTCGATGGATTGTCGCTGCAAGCTGGCGACGCGTGCATGCGCGTACTGCACGTAGAGCACCGGGTTGTCGTTGCTCTGCTGGCGCGCAAGGTCGATGTCGAAAGTCAGCTGCGAGTCCGGCTTGCGCGCGACCAGGAACCAGCGCGTTGCATCGCGCCCTGCCTCATCGATGAGATCACGCAGGGTCAGGTAGCTGCCGGCGCGCTTGGATAGCTTCACTTCCTCGCCGCCACGCATCACCGCGACCATCTGATGCAGGACGTATTCCGGATAGCCGGGAGGAGTGCCGACATCCAGCGCCTGCAGCCCGGCGTGCACACGCGCCAGCGAGCCGTGGTGGTCGGCGCCCAGTCCGGTGATCGCGCGCTCGTAACCGCGCTGCCACTTTGACAGGTGGTAAGCCACATCCGGTACGAAATAGGTGAAGGTGCCATCGGACTTGCGTATGACCCGATCCTTGTCGTCGCCGAACCCGGTCGACTTCAGCCACAGCGCGCCGCCGTCCTCGTAGGTGTGCCCAGACGCAGTCAAACGCTCGACGGTCTCTGCCACCTTTCCATCGTTGTAGAGCGAGCTCTCCAGGAAGTATGTATCGAACGCTATGCCGAACGCAGTGAGATCTTCGTTCTGCTCCCGGCGCAAATAGGCTACGGCGAAGCGGCGTATGGAGTCCAGGTCAGCGGCATCGCCCGTTCCGGAAACCGACCCGCCGTCAGACTCGACCGTCTCGCCGTTCACATACGCGCGGGCGACATCGGCGATGTATTCGCCACGATAGCCGGCCTCCGGCCAGCCAGCGTCATCAGGTAGCAGACCGCTCACACGAGCCTGCACCGACAGGGCGAGGTTCTCGATTTGTACGCCTGCATCGTTGTAGTAGTACTCGCGCCGCACGTTCCAACCATTGGCCTGCAACAGGCGAGCGAGGCAGTCACCGATGGCGGCAGCGCGGCCATGACCCACGTGCAGTGGACCAGTCGGGTTGGCCGATACGTACTCCACGCCGACGGTCTTGCCGCCACCGCTGCCATTACCTCCGTATACATCGCCCTGGTCGAGTGCGGCAACGACTGCTCGTTGGTAGGCAGCGGCGGTCATGTGAAAATTGATAAAGCCTGGGCCGGCAATCTCGACCCTGGCGATGTCCACGCCCATCGGGATGGCCTCCACCAATGCCTGGGCTAGCGCACGCGGATCGCGTCGCGCCGGCTTGGCCAGCAGCATCGCAGCGTTGCTGGCAAAGTCGCCGTGCTCGCGCGTTCTCGGCCGCTCGATCACGAAATCCGGGCTAGCAGTATTGGCCGGCAAAGTGCCGGCGTTACGCAGGGCGTCGATGCCTTGGGCGATCAGGGCGTGCAGGGTGGCTTTCACGAATTTCCTGCTGATGTTGCGGATTTGGTGATCGTACCTGACCGCCGCCGGGGCCCGCGCTCGCGTTTTGGGCGCGCCGCGTGCCCGATCCCGATCCCGATAGTCAAGCTCGGGAATAGTCTGGTCGGGGCGAATTACGGCACGGCCTGCAATACGTCGCTGAGGTGTGTGACATCCTCGACTTGGGATAGGGGCCGGACGAGGTTTTCTTCGAAAAGCACCAGTACTCTTTTAGTGTAATCTTGCTGCCAATGATGATCTAACGCCGCCTGGTCTGCCCAACGCTCAAACAGAACAAGGCGATCGACGTCATCCTTCGCGCGATAGACCTGAAACTCAATGTTGCCTACTTCTTTACGCGTTAGCATGGCGGCGGAAACGATCTCATTAAGCACTTGAGCGATAGCGCCAGGTTTGAACTTCAGCCGAAGCATCACGATCACTTCCCGGCCAACTTCGATTACCTCATTCTTTGTCATGTCATTTGTCTCTGCTGGTGGATCGATGGCTCTTCTTTTCAACGACGCCAGCTACTTATGCGGTGACTCGGTGGTGCTAATTGAGATACGAAGTCCAACAGCTTTCAGAATGTATCGAGAAGCGGTTTGGAACTACGAGCGATCACGATCCCGATTGCCTATTCGGCCTGGGCGCTTCTGGGGAGCGCCAATTCCGAAAAATATCTTCGGATGTGCTCCAGCTTGGGATCGATGTAGCGGCGACAGAACGGCCTGCTCGGATCGGTTCGATAGTAGTTCTGATAACGCTCGTCTGACGCCCTGAAACTTCTAAAAGGAAGGACTAGTGTATGGACCGCCTTGCCCGCCTCGTCGGCAAATCGAGCTATCGCCAATTCAGCCTCTTGCCGCTGGCTGTCCTCGAAGATATAGATCGCGCTGCGGTAGTTGCTGCGGGGTGAGCGGGCCCTGGTTGCGGAATGAGTTCTGAGATGCACCTCGGAAAGCGTTGCCAACTGAATCGCCGATAGATCGAAGGTGACTATTACCCCTTCTGCCCACGTATCTGCCGGCTCGTCCGATTGAACAAAGCCTTGTTCGACTTGACTGACGCCGCGCAAGGTTTGGAACACCCCTTCTGTGCACCAATGGCACCCGCCTCCAAAGCCGATCTTGGCCACCTTCTTCTCCCATGCATAGGCGTATTTCCTGACGCGCCGCCCGGCGCAGGCCTAGCGGCTGATCTCGAAGAGGAACCACGCACGCCGCTCCGCCTCGTCCGTCCAGGTATCGATCAGGCCGGACGTCGCATTATCTTTCGCCTCGTCCGCGACGTATTTGGCGCGGCGAAACGACTCAACCATGTGGAGATTGTCGGCGCGGAGTTCGCTCAGCATGTCCTGCGGCGTTACGAACTCGGCATCGTTGTCCGTGATGGTCTGATGACGCGCGATATCGCCGATCGATCGGATGGTCGTATTGCCCGTTTTTCGAGCGCGCTCGGCGATCGCATCAGTAACGGCGAGGATCTCTGCGGCCTGCTCATCGAGTAGCAGGTGATAGTCCCTAAAGTAGGGTCCGGAAACGTGCCAGTGGAAATTTTTTGTCTTCAGGTAGATCGCATAGCTGTTCGCCAGGATGATCTTCAGAGCATCAGAGACGCTCATGGCGGCAGATTCGTCAAGATCGGAAGGTGTCGGAACGGAAGCAGCATTAATTTTTGTCATCACTTAGACCTCCTCGTTATGGCTTACACGGCAGCCAGCACCGATTCCCACCGATGGCGACGTATAGAGAATGGATTTAGCGCCAGATGAAGTCCAATACCCAACGACTATAGTTTCGATAGCTCGAGCGATATGGGCAGCATTAGGACGGGCGCGGCAGGAGGAGAGGCTGGCCCAGACCTATTTCTCTAGGCAAGAGTCAGGCCGGAAATTCAGCACGAATGCGACGACCTTTGCGATAGACATCTCGCACGGCTTGAGCGATATTTTTCCTGATGTTGCGCGATAAAGATTGAAGCTGACAATGTCCGTCGCCGCCAACTCCCTGGCAAACAGGCTGTTACGTCGTCCGTCCTCGGATCGCCGGACGGTCACGCCGAAACGCCGCCCTTCGTAAGCGCCTTCGCTGTATCCCTCCGCAAGCTTCTCGAAAGCTGCGTCAAACTCGGCATGCTCCACGTCATTCCTCCGTTAGTCGGTGATCGGCCGCGTGTTCGGTCACCTCTAGGACGCAACCGGAGCGGCCTTGTTCCGGGTTGTCGCCAGCCCGATTGCAATGACGATAAACATCACCACGTAAGCAACGATGCCGCTGAGAGACAATGCGGGAATAGCTGCCAAGATGAGGCTGTCATTGCCGCCAGGGATAAGCGCTGTGCCGGCACCCATCAACGCCCCTCCAGCGAATGTCTGAGCTAGCTGTCGCGGCGACGCACCACGCGGGCGCCAAGTGCGTTTTCGATGAGCAGACACGACCGCACCGGCAACGGCCGCCAGAACAGTCGTCACTGCCGCACCCCGTGTTCTGTCCAAGCCAAGGGGAAGACTGGCCAATATGAGATCCGCGTAAGCCCAGGCCGGCATCAACGCATAGAGCGCTCCACCAGTAATCCCGAGCACTATCATGCTTATCATTGCCGTTTGAGTGCCGGCTTCTTTCATCGCGTTTCTGAAAATGAACGCGATGAGCAGAACGAGCGCAACCAAGAAAGTGGCAAGGATGACTGCCGTAGTAGTGCTCGGCGTGCTGAGGATGCTGGGAAATGACTGAGGTTTTGGTTGATACAGGCCGAATGTCACAAGAAATCCGGCAGTCAGTCCCAGTGGCAGCGCCAGCAGTCTTGACTCCCCATTGCCTAGGCGTCCCAACGACCCCAATAGGCATGCGTCATTGATAAGCGCCCCCAGACCGAAAGCGACTCCCCCAATGACTAGCGTGATACTAAGATCCGTGGACCCTTCCAATACTGATCCCACTGGCGACCAAGCTAACGGTACAGCGACCAATCCCGCAGCCAGAGAGGCAACAGTCAGTCCGATCACTCGTCGCGCGCGGCGGCGATGAACAATTTCGTGTGCCGCTGCAACGACACAGGTGCCGCTTCGGTTAGTTGAGTAACCCAGCCAGAAGGCCAGGATTACGGCGATTGCTGCGATCACTGAGATTTCCAGCAGACCCGCGGCACGCATACGCCTGACCAACGACGACGACGCGCAGCGCGACGAGATGGAACCTGACAGATTTAGCGAATATCTCGATCAGGTTGAGGAGGCTTGAAAGCATCAACGCACCATACTCGCTGGAGGATACTTCTGGGGGAAATAGGAACCAAGCCGCAAGCAGCCTGGATCATCTGCCGCTTTCTACAAAGACGTGGACGTTGCGGGCAGGTCGGCAGGGAGGGGCTTCGCTGATAGCCGCGTCCGAGCGCCCCATGACAGTTCTCCAGCCCACCTCACGCCTGGTTGGCTGCACAGATGGCGCTCTATCGAGTGGCCCTGGACCGTTACGCCGGGATACGGGGTGCGTCCGGCCTGCGGCTCATGGACGGCATCGCCCCCTCGGCAATGCTGTGCATCTTCTGCTCGATGGCACGGCGCAGAGACTGGTTGATCCGGGCTGCCGCTACGCAACGTGCACTCCCTTCCGGAAAGCGAAGTGACCTCGGATGGCCTCCGCAACCGGATTTGGCTCGGGGTAGGTCCAGGCCGCGTTCGCGTTGAGCGTACCACCAACGCGAATGTTGAAGTATTTCGCGGTGCCTTTGATCGGACAGACAGACGTGCGTGTGCTTGCCTCGAGCAGGCTCTGGTCAACCGCGGAGGGTGCGAAGTAGTGGTTTCCTTCGACGATGACCGTCTCGTCGCTTGCGACAATGGTGGTGTCTTTCCAAATTGCTGAGACCATCCCCTATCTAAATGAACCCAGTCCGGGCGCGGGAAGCGGCAGTTATCGCCGTGTGGGATGCGCTCCAGATAATCCTGGTGCTCGGACTCGGCTTTCCAGAAATCGCTTACCGTCGTCACGTTGGTTTCCACTTTATTGCAAGGGCACACGCCAGACGCTTCCACATCCGCATGGCAATTGAGCCATGGTCGCTACCTTGGTGATCAAGCGTTGTCGGGTCGCGGATCTGGAAGAAGAATTCGAGCAGGCGGGAACTCGTTTCCGCCGGATCGAAGAGCATCTCCATGGCCTCGGCGCGATTGCCATTGGTGGGGGCAGGTTGCATTAGACACCTCTCCGCCAGAGTATCCGCCGCGAGCGGACACGCCCAATACGCACAAGCTATAGTTTCGATGCCCGGGCGGGGTAGTTTTGCTTGCCAAGCGCCTCGGCGCCGGAGAGGGCTCCAGGGATCAACGTTCATGCTTCTCTAGAATTCGCCTGGCATCAAGCTGGGCAAGCAACAATGTGCATGCAAGCAGACCTAGTTAGGCCAGACTGTGTCCGTTCGATTAGAAGATCGCGTTCGAACTGGGCGACGGCATTGAGGACATTCATGGTCATTGTCCCGGCCGAGCTGGCGAGGTCGGCCCCGCCAAGCGCAAGGCAGTAAACGCGCACTCCGATTTCGGCCAGTGCTTTCACCGTCGAGCTGACATCAATGGCGTCGCGGCCGAGCCGATCGAGTTTGGTCACGATCAGAATGTCCCCGGACTCCAACTTGTCCATGAGTCGGGAAAACCCTCGACGCAGCGCGATAGCGGTGCTGCCGGAAACTGAACCGCGCCGGGTTTGCCGGAGGCCATTTCGTTTAAGTTATGCGGCCATGGATGGTTCGTCCAGCATGGCGTAGTACCGCTCTTCGCCTTCGGCTGGCGGTATGTTTCCGATGGGCTCCAGGAGGCGTCGGTGGTTGAACCAATCGACCCATTCCAAAGTGGCGAATTCGACCGCTTCGAAGTTTCTCCATGGCCCGCGCCGACGGATGACCTCGGCCTTGTAGAGACCGTTGATCGTTTCGGCGAGGGCGTTGTCGTAACTGTCGCCGACGCTTCCGACAGAAGGCTCGATGCCAGCTTCTGCCAACCTCTCGGAGTAGCGAATGGACACGTATTGAACGCCCCTGTCCGAGTGATGCACGAGGTCGCCGCCATGAGCGGGACGCCGATCATGAAGTGCCTGCTCAAGGGCATCGCGGACAAAGCTCGCATGTGCCGTCCGGCTCGCCCGCCAGCCAACGATGCGACGAGCGAAGACGTCGATCACGAAGGCCACGTAGACGAAACCCTGCCAGGTGGCGACATAGGTAAAGTCAGAAACCCATAGCCTGTTCGAATAAGGCCAACCACCAGGGCAGCGCTGGCATCACCAGCCTCGTGGAGGCAGATCGCTTCGTCAGATGGCGTCTCGAAATCGATCAGGTGCGGCATCCGCCTCAAGACAACCTCTCCCCCACTCTGCTGTTCACGTCACCCGAAAAGCGATTGCAACCGCCCAACCAGCGCCTTGATCAATCAACCGGCTCCGCCAAACCGCTGTTCTTGAAATCCCAATCCGAAAGCGGCGCGAACCATTCCGGGGCCGCCTCTCCATGGAGCTGGATGACCTGGTCGCCATCAATGGTCTGCGCGGCATAGTACCGGCTGAAAATGCGGCTAGCCCAGCCTATGCCGTCCCAACCTTGATCGGACGGCTCCTCTGGCATGGTGACGAACTCGACACCCGCGAACTCGCCGCCCTCGGTGATCGCGAGAGGCCCCTCGACGGACCACTCACCGTAGAACAGAAGCACCTCCGCGAGCTTGCGATCCCTGAGATCAGTCAGCTCGACCTCGCCGCTATAGAGTTTCGCCGACCCGATGATGAAGTTGGTCAGCCCCTCTGGGCTCAGCGAATGCGGCATGTCGGTCGCCGCCCCGAGCACAACCCGTAGCGGCGCCTTGGTCATGATGATCACCTCGCCGAGCCTTCCCGACTCGTTGGCGAGAACCGCATCTTTCATCGTAATGCGAAGGCCGCCGTTCGGGCTGCGGAAGCGCTCCGGCGAAATGACTGTCCAGATATTCCAGAGCGACCAGAAGATCGCCAACTTCAACGGCGCGCCAACCATGTCGGCATATGTCTGGAGCGAGGCCAGATACGCCGCCGACATCTGCGTTTTCTGCTTGAACGGCTCCGGGCTTCGGACGTTCTTGACCTCGACGAGCCACTGCTCGCCGTCGTCGAGCACAATTCGGAAATCCGGCGCGCGGCAGCTGACTGCGGCATGGACCCGACCCACATCCTCGGTCTTGAGCAATCGAAAGTGACCAAGGCTAAGCACCGTCGCTTCAAATAGCCGCTCGGTTCGCGAGCCATGAATCAGTGTCGGGTCCGCCAACGCCTCCTCCAGCTTCGGCGTTGCATCAGCGACAAAGCGCTCGACCAAAGACGGGTCTTTCGATCGTCGGCCGGCGTCGCCGCGTCTTTCTTACCGTCCTCGTAGGAGTTGGTTTCGGTCACATCGCGACAACAGACGGCAAGGACGCGCGTTCCGCCGAGCTGCGCGATGAAGACCTGCTTAGTGCGCCCAATTTCACCGCGGCTCGCTTTTTCGGCGGAACTTACGACGCTAGCCGATCCGCTCTGCCGATCCGTGCAGCCGTCGCGAACGGTCTCTCGATCGTCGAGACGCCCGAAAATGTTACGGTGGAGTACGTGAACGGCGAGCACATTCACGAGAGCGAATATATCGCGCCACGCGGCCGATATCGAGCCGAGCACAGCTGGACGACGACGCGCGAGCTTCCATGTCGGCGCACGCGGATCATGCCAATTCGCCCTACGAAGGCACGAAGAAGAGCCTGGGTGCGAAGGTTCGTCCAGCTCATATATATGTGGTCCCGGATCGCTCCGTACTCTTCAATTCGCCCCTTTCTTGATTGGGACGACATACGGGAAGGCTGCGCGCTGGCGCGTAAAGCTATTGGCGTTGTCAGTGACCGGCCGGCCAAGGAACCGGCTCAGCTGCACATCCATGGCGTCATCGGTTGGCTTGCGCCCGTTGATACCATTAAAGTTGAAGCTGGCCGGTGTTCCCGGCTTATACGGAATGACATCAGGCAAAAGTTCGGCCGCAAGCTTGTCCGCATAGGCAACCTTGTCCCTCACGGTGCTGTCACGGTCCAGCGTGATCGCGCGCAAGACCAAGCCGGCGACGGCATATTTTTGCTTGTGATCGATATCGGGCCGGTGACCGACATGTTCGGCAACTTCCATCTGGTTGTTTGCCAAAAACAGATGGGTCATCAAAGGATTCGCGATGCGATTTACCTGCTCCCATTTATCGACGTTGTAGAATGCACTGGAGGCGTAAACGAAGATTTCCTTGGGAAGCATCGCATTCGGAACCTCAATCACGATTACGCTGCTGTAAAGATTCTCGAAGAGGTCTCCCCCCTTGGAAAACGCCGCCATTTCCAGCTTGCCCGTCCCAATGCCATCAAGGAACTTGTCTAGGCCTTCCCCATTCCCGACAAAGGGATCAAGAGCCGGCCCCGTCCAGACGCGGACTCCATTGCTGAAGGTTTGGGTGGCCCCAACGGACGCTTGTCCAAATTCCACTCCTTTCACGCCGACAGGCTGATTGGCACCTTCTTTCGACAAACCAAAGAAAAGCTTTTCGCCTTTCAGGTGAACGGTGATTGTCATCCCTTTTTCTGAACTGGCGCGATCTTCGGCGATATGAAGACTGTAGACGCCATTCTCGCCGAACTGCGCCTGTCCGTCCTTTTTTGTCTGGGGATTGATGTCCATCACAAAGGTCGTAAAACCTTTGCGCTCGGAATCGAAGACGTACAGATCCGTCAAATCGAACTGCGGATGCTCCTTGGCTAAGCGGCTTTCGAAATGATGACTTGCCTGTGCCGCTGTAGATAGAAACAATGTAGAAAACACCGCTATAGCCAGCGCGCTCAACTTGCTTTTCATGTTTTTCATTCGGAATATCCTCTCGTACTTATCAATAGAAAATGGTTCGCGGCCGCATAGCCTGGACCGCACCCACCCAGTTCGCAGGCCCTAGAGCTCGCTGGCTGCACGACGACGGGAAGGGGCGGCTCCTTGCCGGCCTCGTGGTAGCGGATGTCCTTCAACTGAAGCTCTCCAGTTACGCGCGTTCGAGAAGTGCGACTGTGCCTTGACCGCCGTCGGCGCAAATGCTGACGATCGCCCGCGACCCAACTGGCATGGCCCAAAGTTCCTTCACGGCCTGGCTGAGGTCACGCGCGCCAGTAGCACCGAACGGATGGCCAATGGCCACCGAGCCCCCATTGGGATTGACGCGGTCCCAATCAAAGTCGCCCATATCCGCTTGAACCCCGGCTGTTCCGCGGACCCACTCCTGATCGGTAATGGCCGCGACGTTCGCCAAGACCTGTGCTGCGAAGGCTTCGTGGATTTCCCAGAGTGCGATGTCGGAGTACCTGAGTTTATTTCGCGCGAGCAGGCGCGGGATGCCATAGGAAGGCGCCATCAGCAGACCCTCGGTATGGAAATCGACGGCCGACACCTCGTAGTCGATGAGACGCGCGTATGGGGTAGCCCCCGGAAGTCGAGCCAGACCGGCCTTGGTGGCGACCCAACACCCGGCAGCACCATCCGTAATTGGTGAGCTGTTGCCGGCAGTCAAGCTCCCCTTCCCACTGTCGCGATCAAACACGGGCTTGAGTGCAGCAAGCCGTTCGAGCGACGTGTCGGCCCGCGGGTTCGCATCACGCGCCAGCTCGGGCAGTGAGATCACGAGATCATCAAAGAAGCCACGCTCCCAGCCAGCTACTGCCCGCTGGTGGCTTTTGAGCGCCCAATCATCCTGCGCCTCGCGCGAAACCTGCCAGGCCTTGGCGGTCTCCTCCATATGGTCCCCCATCGTCCTGCCGGTGATCCGGTTAGCCCAGCCCTTTGTGGGGAGCAAATAGTCTCGTGGGGTAAGAGCCTGGAGAGCCGCAAGTGCGGCCGCTGGGTCTCGCGAAAAGAGGTCGGTGAGCCGCTTTGATGCATCGGCGGTCAGCGCAATTGGAGGACGGCTCATAACTTCGGACCCGCCGACCATCGCCAGGTTGGTTCCCCCACCCAACATCCCGCCCGCAGCGAAGGTCGCCGCCATACTGGTAGAGCACGCCAAGACCACAGAGTACGCCGGCACCGTCGGACTGAGTTTGGCGTCAAGCCAGGTCTCGCGGGCGATGTTGCTCCAGCCTACGTTCGGAATGACGGTTCCCCAGACGAAGAGGTCGGGTTCTGCGTGGGCCGCCATCGCCTTCACAACAGGCACGGACAGAGAGACCGCATCGTAGGCAGACAATGGTCCTCCACCGCGGCCGAAAGGCGTGCGAAGTCCTGCGGCGATGAAGACGTGTTCGGCAAAGCGTTTCATGTTGTTCTCCATAAAGTCCAAAGTCGCGCGGGGAGTAGGCATCGATCGAAATCCACTTATGACGCACGAGAAGCTGACGCGTGTGTTGAGCGTCGACGAGGCGTTCCATCAGTTCCAAGTTGTCAGCACTCTATAGTCCGTTCTTTGCCCGATTTCCAGGACGGAACCGACGGGTGACGATTGTCCCCGGGCGAGATCCTTTCCAGGCGATTCCCGTACTCCTTATATCGATGGAACGTAGAGCCGCACGCGCTACTAACCACCGTAGCGCTCGGTCTTGATAATAGAGGGGTCTAGGCCGGCCAGCAGCGCGCCGTCAGTCGCAACGTTAACGAAACTGTTCGAACCGCAGACGAATACTTGCGTGGGCTTTCGGGGAAACCGGGCTACGATTTCTTGAACCATCGCGCCGTCGATCCGCCGCGAATAGTCCGATGTGCGGATCGGCTTCTCGCGCGTAATCGCTAGCGCCAGGGCGAACGCCGGATCGCTGAGTGCGATGGAATGCAGCTCTTCTGAAAAGAGAACGTCTTCAGCGGTTCGTGCGGACAGAAGCAGCGCTGTAGGCACGGTCTGGGCCAGTGCGCGGCGCTGCCGAATCATTGCCATCAACGGCACGAGGCCGGAACCTGCCCCGATCAACAGAACTGGATCCGTAGCATGTTCAGGCCACAGAAAATGGCCGCCGAGCGGACCCCGCAGTTCGATTTCGTCGCCGACGGCCGCGGCGTCATGAAAGAACTGCGAAACTTCGCCGTCCGGCAGGCGCTCTATAGCGAGCTCGATGGTCGCGGACGAATTTGCCGAAGACGCAATCGAGTAACTGCGCATCGCTCTGTAGCCATCAGGCGCAGTCAGTCGGACATCAACGTGCTGGCCTGCGATGTGCCCGAACGGCTTGGCCAGCCGAAAGAAGAAACTCTTGATATTCGGGGTCTGCTGGACGATCTCGTCGATCACACACGACTGCCACGACACAATTTGTGCGCCGCTTTCAGTCATGGGTGTATCGCTGCTCGCGCCATGGGTCGCCGTAAATATGATACCCGTGTCCCTCCCAAAAACCGGGTTCGTCTCGGGTTGTAAATTGCAGCGCCTTCACCCATTTGGCGGACTTCCAGAAGTAGAGGTGCGGAACAAGAAGACGCGCGGGCCCCCCATGATCACGGGTAAGCGGCTTGCCCGCATAGCTAAGCGCGACCATCGCTTTCCCTGAGAGTAAATCCACCAAGGGAACGTTTGTTGAATAATCATCGTAGCAGTGCGCCAGGACGAAGTCGGTGGGCCGATCAAGCCCTGCATCCGCCAGAATGTCTTCGATCAGTACGCCCTCCCAGACAGTATCTAGCTTGGACCAGGAGGTGACGCAGTGAATGTCTTTGGTCACCTTAGTCTTCGGTAGAGCATTAAACTCAGTCCAATTCCAAACCTTGAAAGGTTTCGGACCAACCTTGACTGTAAATTTCCAATCGGAGGGCTCCACACGCGGCGTGGGCCCGGCCGAAAGCACTGGGAAATCCTCCACGAGATGCTGGCCTGGTGGAATCCTATCTTTCTGATCTCCGCCCGAGCCGCGACCGCTAAATCCTCTGGTGACCATGGCGAACTCCCTTGCTTGTCAGATTGACCGGAATCGGATGCGCTTCAGAATTTATATGCAGCATCTTTTCACATACGACCGCCGAAAGAACCGATTTAGTGAAGAAAAAAAGCGGGTGTTCAGTCCGGACCAGCAACGGCCTTGCTCGTTACGGGCTGTCATTTGTATGTGACTATAACGTCAGGTCAGTATGACTTCCCAATACCCTCCCGCTATGGCTTTGATAGCTTTGCACCGGCGCTGCAGGCGCATACCCCTCAGCGGAATCAGCGAATGATGTCGCTTGCTCAACCCGGGGGTGGAATCGCGGCCATGATCGCCCGCGAGTATTCAAGGACAGCACCTGAGCGCGGATCGCCCGTCAATTCTGAACGCGACCAAGGTATGGACATTATGCTGTCACGCTATTGGACACGCCAGGCGCGCCTCTTCATAGTCCGTCACGCGAATGCTGGAGCACCGATTCAACTTGAAGATCTGTCGATCCGATCGATCTAAGTATTGGATACATCTCTCGTCCCGAATGGTAGATGTCGGTGGCGGCTATCCTCTCCTAGAAGACGGGAAGTTAATCGGCGGAATCGGCATTTCCGGAGGCGCCTATCAACAGGATCAAGATGCGTGCGCGGAGGCACTCATGAAAATCGCTTTCCAGCTACCGGCCAACTACGCTCTGCCCATCGCAGGCGATGGCCCGCCATTCAATGGCCACGACGTAACCTTTCTCGCCGCTTCTGGTGAGATGGAACTTTTGAAGGGGCCACCCGTCGACGGAGCGGTAATATTGCGGTTTCCTTCGGTGCAGGTCGCGCGTGATTGGTAATGACAGCCGTGCCTACCAAACCATCGCTTTGCCGGTTCCAGCTACCGCGCTTTATTGTCGAGGGCGGTGGTGACTTGCTGATATCAGCAGCAGCGTTAATCAAGGCGCTCGGATACAGGTCGCAAATCAGGCCGGACCTTCGCGCTCCATCTTGAGGCGAGATGATTTACCTGGCTTCTCTACAGGAATTGGAGGATTAGATGAGCGTCGACGAAAGACAGGCCCCCGAGTTACGGGTGCAGAAATGGATTGGAAAGGACGGAGAAATCATAGCGCCACTCAAACTAACAGATGTCGGCGGGGGCATGAAGATTTTGTTCGCCTTCCAGCACTGGTGCCGTGGCTGCCATGTGCATGGGTTTCCGACGCTACTAACCTTGCATCGTGCATTGAGCAATAAAAGCGTGGGTTTCGCAGTGATTCAGACCGTCTTCGAAGGAGCACATGAGAACACGTTCGATAAGTTGCGACTAAACCAGCTTGAGTATGAGCTTCCTGTCGCTTTTGGTCATGACGTTCCGCTAGCCGGCACAACGCTCCCCACGTTCATGGAAGACTACGGCACACGAGGAACACCTTGGTTCACTGTTATCGACGCTGGCGGCCGAATCGTTCTATCGGATTTCCATCTCGATGCAGAGCGGCTCCTGAAGGAACTGGCGCGGGCATAACAAATGCGTTGGATTATCCTGACTGCCACCCACCTCACGACGCTTGCCGTAGGTTTTGCGGTCGGGGTCTATACGCTGCCGATCCTAACTGCGCCTCGATCACCGGGTACAGCTGCACTTCAGAATGTCGCTGCAGAAACACTCTACGCAGGACGCCTGGTGCGCGATCTAAAAGGCAGCGATCTGCTTCATTGGGGCGAAGGGGAACTTCAGGTATCGCGCAGTCGCATCGCGCACATTGGGCGTCTCGCCCCTGGCCCAGACTACAAGCTCTACCTTGCCCCACGTTTCGTCGTCTCGGAGGAAGCCTTTCTCCAAATCAAGGAAAAATCGCTCCGTGTGGGCGACATTAAGACGTTCAACGGCTTCATTGTGGAGGTGCCTGCCGGAATCGATGTTCGCGACTACAACGCCGTGGTCATCTGGTGCGAGGCATTCGGCCAGTTCATCAGCGCGGCAGAATATCAAACCTCGCGAAAGTATCCGAAACAAGCTAGCCCGTAAAAGCCGTCAGATTTCCGCACCGTCGCAAACCACGATCTTCCGGCCGGCAGCTGCAATGCAACACACCGCCCCTTTGTGCTCAACTGGATCGGGACACACGCCGAACCCCATATATTTGGAATTGCGATGACTGTCGTCGGAGCAGACGGCTATCCAGCGCGCGACCGCGTTGATCACCGTTCTGGCAATGCTGACTATCGCACGCAGGCAGCCGAGGCACCCAATCGAGCCCAAGGCTACCCCTGTTAAAGCAACGCTGATTATCGCGGTATCTTTCGATATGCTGATACGAGCGTATGAAGAGACGCAGAGCGCTCGCTACCACGCGGCAAATGAGGTTAAAGCGCCCTATGAGACTTCTTCTACAGTGACGTTCTTGCCGTTGAACGTCACGGTATCCCCCGCTCGGGCACCTTCGATCGCTTTGAAGATCGGCGCCATCGTGGAAATGCCCATGAGCTCACGCCCTCGACAGCTGAACTTGCTCGTTGACACTGCAATCACAAAGTAGCGCCCGGACAGCTTGACGACAGCGCCTTCGCTGACTGCCGACTTAGGGCCGAAATCGATCATCTCGAGCTTTTCGAGCTTATCGTCATAGTCATGGAGCGTGTCATCAAGCGCTTCAGCCAAGTCGCTCGCGATTTCGGCCTGAGCGTGCTCGTCGTTCTCGATCGGTTCGCTTCGATCAAGCCGAGCAGTGGAGACATAAGCAAGATAAGTGCCGCGAGCGCTATGCAAGGCTGAAGTCTCCAGCGAAAGCATGGTTTCGCGAATGTGGTCTTTATTCCAATCCATAGTCACCTCGTTTTGTTTCGATAATTAAAATGGACGGCAACTCAGTCCATGACCACCTCGGGAGCGGACCTCAGGCCCGCCGACACCGCTATTCATCGCTGCTGACGTCATCTCCCTGGTATGGGGCCCTGATCAGTCGGGAATCCCGGAGGATGCTCGTGACCAGCCAAACATAAGACTGCTCGGCGGTATCGAAGCCAAGGATGCTGAAAACTCCTCCGAAAGGACATGGCGGGAAATCCGGAAATCCCTCCCGAAGAACATAACGCTCGGGATCGCGGTCAAAGTCGTTCTTGAAGACTTTACGCAGTCCGTGCTTGCTCTGCACACCCTGATCATCCACTTGCGCTATTTCTCGATGCACTTCAAGCCGATCGGGAATGTCATGGTGGCAAATGTCGTCGAACACGTCGAATGCGTCGATCAACAGACCCTTATGCCCGGTCGCTGTATCGGTAATCGCGTAGATGTTGGAGGCGTCTTCAGCATCATCTCCGCTTTCCAGGCGCAATGCCGCGTCGACGCGCACGGCGCACGGGTCAAGGGTCGATCCCAGTTCGAGATCGACAAAACTGTTGTCCTTAACGCGATATTCACGGTCGTAGCCCTTTGCGACAAATGATTGCACTGCTACTAGAACGTCGGTCAACTCTGATGTCATGACGCTGCACCTTTGCCGGATTGAATTGGACACGCTCTGGCATAGGGCGCGCTTGGGACCCGTCGTATGACGGCTAAATAATGTTCGGCGCCGTATTCACAGCCACTTAGACTTCTTGAACCGCACGAACAGAAAAATGCAAGATATCGCCATCAGCCCGAGCACGACGAACACTCCATAGGCTGTATTCAGTCCTGGCAAGTTCTTAAAGTTCATGCCGTATATCCCAGCAATGGCCGCCGGCACTGCCAGTATTGCCGCCCAACCCGCGAGTTGGCGGGTGACCACACCTATCCTTTGCGCCTCGAGGAGACTGTTGAACTCAAAGACCGATGACAGGACTTGGAGGAGGCCATTGACCATGGACTGCACGCGATCAACGTGGTCGGCGACATCGTTGAAGTACGGTCTCACTTCGGGGCCGATGCAGGGAAAATGCCCACGAACGAGCTTTCTGACCAATTCAGCCATGGCTCCGAGCGTGCGCTGGAATCGCGTAAGTTCGCCTCTCAGTCCGAAGATGCGGGCGACATCATCTCGTCCGAGAAAGCTCCCTAACGAGCGCCGCTCCATCGCCAGAACGTCATCCTCGATCATTTCAAAGATGGGCAAATATTGATCCACGATCCGGTGCAAGATCGCGTGCAGCACGTAATCGACACCCTTTCCCAGGAACGCCGGTGAAGCCTCGAGTTGCTCCCGAAGGTTGCCTAGCGCTCCGGCGTTGCCGTGCCGTACGGTGATGAGATGGTTGTGGCCGGTGAAAATGGCCATCTTGCCGTAGCGGATTCGGTCGTCTACTAGTTCTGCGGTCTGGGCGACGATGTATAGCTCGTCGTTGTAGACCTCGAGCTTGGGAGGGCATAGCGGGTGCATTGCATTATCGATTGCCAGTGGATGAAGCTGATACGTCGCTTGGATCGAGTCAAGTTCCTCCGCGCTGGGATCGTGAAGGGCGATCCAGCAGAAGTCTGAGCGACTGTTACCCAGCTGGACACGCTCGTCGATCGCGACGTCCCGAATTCGCTTACCTTCGTTGTAATAGCAAGCAGCGATGATGCTCATACCGGCCTCGCAGGAATCTGTAGGCCACGCTGCACCGCAGGTCGGGCCAACCCGCGTCCGAGCCATGTTTGAATGTTCGAATAATTGCTGAGGCCAAGGATGTCGCCAGCGGCGTACGATTCACTGAGTGCGTTTACCCAACCGAGGGTGGCTATATCTGCGATCGAGTAATTGTCGACGATCCATTCGCGGCCTTCCAGTCGGCGGTCAAGGATCTCCAGGATACGCTTGGATTCATCGATATAACGCTGTCGAGGCCGCTTGTCCTCATAGTCCTTACCGCCCCATCTCAGGAAAAAGCCGAGCTGACCGAACATCGGCCCGACGGCCGACATCTGGAAGAACACCCAGCTGAGAGTTTCGTAACGTTGGGCGGGTGCACTCGAAATGAGCTGGCCGGTCTTGTCCGCCAGATAGATAAGGATCGCACCAGATTCCCACATGCCTATCGGCTGGTCGCCGGGCCCATGGGGATCAATGATTGCCGGGATACGGCCGTTCGGATTCAACGATAGGAAAGCGGGGTCTTTGGACTCATTCTTCGAAATGTCGATGAAGTGCGGCTCATACGCCAGGCCGATCTCCTCCAGCATGATGGCGACTTTGACACCATTTGGCGTTGGTGCCGCGAAGAGCTGCAGGCGGTCAGGGTGAAATGCCGGCCAGCGCCGAGTGATCGGAAAGGAGGACAGGTCATGCATGCTTCTACAATCTCTAGTGCGGGGATGGCTGCGGGCTGGTGAACAGTGCCGCTCTGGACCAATCAGTCCGAGTCGGTGACCGCATCACTGAGCGATGCGGTCCCGTGCATTGTGAGCCGGAGCAGCGTAGTACCTGCACGCGGCTTACCTACTAAGGATGCTCTGAACAAATCCTTCGGCGACAATAGCGCAAGGTTCGACGGATGACGACGATGCAGCTGAGCTTCGGGGACGCGGAACACACGGGCAAGCGCAAGAAGACGCGG
>NZ_JBRRDW010000058.1:0-25996 GCF_056759895.1 Stenotrophomonas sp. STEN038 | reverse complement strand
GACCTGTAGTGGGGGGGGGGGGGGGGGGGCGGGGGGGGCCCGGGGGTGGGGGGGGGGCGGGGGGGCCGCGCGGGGGGGGGGGGGGGCGGGGGCGGCCCGGGGGGCGGGCCGCCGCCGGCGGCCGGGGGGGTGCGGGGGCGGGCCGGGGCGGTCGGTGCGCCCCCCACAACCGGGCATCTCTGGTCGCGCCTCTGCCGCGCAGGGCTCGGCACTACCAATCAGGCTCCAGCTTCGATGCGACTGCCGCTGGCCACTTCAAAAAAGTGCAGCCTCGATGCACTCACTTCAACTGCAATCTCCTGCCCAACCTGCGGCAGCTGCTGCGGCGGCACGCGCATGATCAGCGCCTGCTCGCCATAACGCAGATTGACGAAGATTTCGTTACCTACCGGCTCCAAGCCTTCGATGCGTGCATTGAACGCTGCCGCGCCGCTGCCCGGCTGTAGATGCTCAGGGCGCACGCCAACCACCAGCGGCTTGCCAAACCACTCAGCACCCAGCAACACAGCGCCGAGCGCCACTTCAGCACCCTCGTCCAGCTGCAGCACCGCCGAACCTGCTTCATCACGCCGCAACTGGCCACGCAACATATTCATCGCCGGGCTCCCAAGAAAACCCGCAACAAACAGATTGACCGGCCTGTCATACAAGGCCATCGGCGTATCGATCTGCTGGATGACGCCTTCGTTGAGCACGACGATGCGCTGCCCCAGCGTCATCGCCTCGACCTGGTCATGGGTGACATAGATCATCGTGGTGCCCAGCTTGCGATGCAGCTGCGCGATTTCGGTACGCACCGAGTGACGCAACTTCGCGTCCAGATTGGACAGCGGCTCATCCAGCAGGAATACCGCCGGCTCGCGCACCAGCGCACGCCCCAGCGCCACGCGCTGCCGCTGACCGCCCGACATCGCGCGCGGCAGCTTGTCCAGCATCGAAGTCAGGCCCAGCGAATCAGCCGCCTCCTGTACGCGGCGTTGCACCTCGGCCTTGTCATGCCCGCGCAACTTCAAGCCAAAGCCCAGGTTCTCGGCCACGGTCATATGCGGATAGAGCGCGTAGTTCTGGAACACCATGGCGATGTCCCGATCTTTCGGCGCGACGTCATTGACCACCCGCTCGTCGATGCGCAGGCTGCCAGCGCTGATCTCCTCCAGCCCCGCCACCATTCGCAACAGTGTGGATTTGCCGCAACCCGACGGCCCCACCAGCACCATCAACTCACCATCGGCGATATCGAAACTGGCCCCGGCCACGGCGACCTGACCGTTGTCATACACCTTGCGCACACCGTCGAATTGAACCTTGGCCATCACTACCTCGTTGCGAGTCGAAACCTGGAGCCGGGGAACACTTGCGTTACAACGACAGAACAGATTCCTGCAATCGTATACATCCGAAACATTGTGCACGGTAAGCATATTCATATGGCACCATCACAGTCGCTCTTACATGGCACCTGCGCTCCGCTGCACGGACCTGCTCCCGCCTTCGCGGCATGTTGCATTGCACAAGCCCAGGTTGCCCACGCCCGCCCCCTCGCGCCGATGGACGCGGACGTCCCAATCACGGCGCAGGCCTTGAAGACGAACAATTGACAACGATGTCATCCGCACCCGAAACTCGTGCAATGCACGACACCCTCTTCCTGTTCGGTGCCACAGGCGATCTGGCCCAGCGTTATCTGTTCCCGTCCCTGCTACGCCTGCTTGGCGACGGTCTACTCCCGGAAGATTTCCGCGTGCGCGCCCTGGCCTTGTCGCCGCATGACACCGAGAAATTCCGCGACCTGCTGCGTCCACGCCTGGAAGCGGCCATGCCGCATGCCAGCCAGGAGGACATCGGCAACCTGCTCAACCGCATCGACTACCGTTCGGTGGATCTGCGCAACGCCGAGTCGGTCGCCGAAGCCGTCAAGGATCTGGTGCACCGCAAGTGCGTCAGCTATCTGGCCATTCCGCCGGGCCTGTACATCTCGACCTGCGAAGGCCTGGCCCTGGGCGGCGCCTTGGCTGCACCCAACCGCCTGATGCTGGAGAAGCCGATCGGCTCGGACAGTGACAGTGCCGAGGAGATCCTGCAGTCGATCGGCAAACTGGTCGACGAAGACCGCGTGTTCCGCCTGGACCATTATCTCGGCAAAGCCGCGGTGCAGAACCTGATAGCACTGCGCTTCGGCAACACCTTGCTGGAAGCGGTGTGGAACCGTAACTACATTGCATCGGTGCACATCCTCGTCGCCGAGAGCGATGGCGTTGATGGTCGTGATTCGTATTACTCGCGCTCCGGCGCCCTGCGCGACATGGTCCAGAGCCATATCCTGCAGCTGCTGTGCCTGGTGGCGATGGAGCCGCCGGCATCGCTGGAAGCCGACCGCATCCGCGACGAAAAGGTGAAGGTGCTGCGCGCCCTGCGCCCGCTCGATGCCAAGCACGCGGCCAAGGACAGTGTGCGCGGCCGTTACACCGCCGGCACCATCAATGGCCAGCCGGCGCAGGCCTACCAACCGCCGGAAGGCAGCGAGGCCGAAACCTTTGTCGGCGTAACCGCACATATCGACAACTGGCGTTGGGCCGGCGTGCCGTTCCATCTGGTCACCGGCAAGCGCCTTCCCGAGCGCACCACCCGCATCGAGGTAAACCTCAAGCCGGTGACGCATTGGCTGTTCGAGCGCCCCGACCGCAAGAACGCCACCCCCAACCGCCTGACCTTCCAGCTGCAGCCGCAGGAAAACATCCAGCTCGGCTTGATGAGCTCGCTGGCCGGTCCGGAATGGGGCGCGCTGGAGCTGCAGCCGCTGGAGCTGGAACTGTCGGTTCCCACCGGCCTGCACCGTCGCATCGCCTACGAACGTCTGTTCCTGGACGCGTTCAACGGCAACCACGCACTGTTCGTGCGCGATGACGAAGTGCGCGCCGCCTGGGCCTGGATCGACAGCATCAGCGATGCCTGGAAGGCCGCCGATCTGCCGATGGAACCCTACCCGGCTGGTGGTTGGGGCCCGCAGTTGGCACAGGACTTCCTGCCCGAATCCATTGCCGCCGAAGCAGGCCCGGAGCAGGGGCTGTGAGCCCCAGCACCGACCTCGTACTGGTAGCGGATATCGGTGGCACCAACGCGCGCTTCGCGCTGGCCGACCGCTCCGCTGCCATCCCACTGGATCAGGGCAGCATCGACGAATACCCGGTGGCGCAGTTCGCGTCGCTGGCCGATGCCGCCGCGCACTACCTGCAGCAACGTGGTGCGAGTGCCAGCAGTGGCGTGTTCGCGGTAGCTGGCCGGGTCGATGGTGACGAAGCACGCATCACCAATCACCCGTGGGTGATCTCGCGTTCGCGCACCGCCGAACAGCTCGGCTTCGAGCAGCTGCATCTGATCAACGACTTCGTCGCCCAGGCAATGTCCATTGCCCTGCTCGGCGTCGACGATGTCGTGCAGGTCGGCGGCGCCGGCTGGCAACCCGCAGCCGAGGGCGAATCGCGCAACTACTGCGTGCTCGGCCCCGGCACCGGCCTGGGCGTTGGCGGACTGGTGGTGCGCGATGGCCGCAACTACCCACTGGCCACCGAGGGCGGCCATGCCAGCTTTGCACCGAACTCACCCGAACAGATCCGTATTCTGGAAATCCTGTCGGCGCAGTTCGGCCGGGTGTCCAACGAACGCCTGGTCTGCGGTCCCGGTCTGGTCAACATCCACCGTGCCATCTGCGAGATAGCAGGTACCGATCCGGGCCTGCTGCAACCAGCCGAGGTCAGCGCACGCGCTGCCGAAGGCGATGTGCTGGCGACTCGCGCGGTTGAAGTGTTTCTTGAAATCTTCGGCGCAGTCGCCGGCGACGCGGTGCTGGTACAAGGCGCCTGGGACGGGGTGTTCCTGACCGGTGGATTGGTACCGCGCCTGCTGCAGCAGCTGCAGCATTCCGGCTTCCGCCAACGGTTTGAAAGCAAGGGACGCTTCTCCGCGACGATGTCGCAGATCCCTTCGATGGCCATCACCCATCCCTGCCCCGGCCTGCTGGGTGCCACTGCTTACGCGCTGGACATGCAGCGCGCCAATTCTGGAGTGACCGCATGAACGCCGCTGTTTCCGACCGCATCACACTTGTCCGCCATGCTGACGAAGAGGCCTGGACCGAAGGTGTCGCCAAGGAAATGGCAGCGCTGCTGAGCGCGGAAATCGAGCAGCGCGGACGCGCCCGCATGCTGCTGTCCGGCGGCACCACGCCGGCTCCCATCTACGAACTGTTGTCTGACCAGGGTCTGGAGTGGGCGCGGGTTGAGGTTGGCCTGGCCGACGAACGCTGGCTCTCGCCGCAGGACAAGGACAGCAATGCGTGGCTGGTACGCGACAGCTTCCTGCGCCATGCCGAGGGTGCGCATTTTGATCCGTTGGTACGCGTTGGCCTGCCCATCGCCGAATGCGTGCACACCGCCAACCTGCTTGCCACCCATTCGCAGCCGGCCTGTCTGGTGGTATTGGGCATGGGCAACGACGGCCATACCGCCTCGTTGTTCCCGGGCTCGCCTGATCTGCCGCAGGCACTGCAGAGCAAGCACCCTTATGCGGCATTGGATGCGACCGGCTGCCCGGTCGCCAAGCACTGGTCCTTGCGCATCACCTTGACCCCGCATGGACTGGCGCTGGCCAGCCAGCGCCTGCTGCTGCTGCGCGGCAAGCAGAAGCTGGAGGTGCTTGAAGCCGCACTTGCCTCCGGCGACGTGCATACCTACCCGATCCTTGCTGCGATCAATGCGCCCGGCAACAAACTGCGCGTGCATTGGTGCCCTTGAGCGGGGAGTCGCGCATCGGGAACACGGAATGGACCTCGCCCGCCGCTCGCATGAGCTGCAGTCGGAACGTTTCGAAGCACCAGAACCCGAAGCCCACCGCTCTCCTTGCTGCACCCTCCTCCTCATTCCAGCCATAGAGCCATGCATCCGAAAATCCAAGCCATCACCGATCGCATCCGCCAGCGCAGCGCCCCGTCGCGCGCGGCTTATCTGGCCGGGATTGACGCCGCACTGCGCGAAGGCCCATTCCGCTCACGTCTGAGCTGCGGCAACCTGGCCCATGCCTATGCGGCTTGCGGGCCAACCGACAAGGACCGTCTGCGCGGCGACGTGACGCCCAACCTTGGCATCATCACTTCGTACAACGACATGCTGTCGGCGCACCAGCCGTTCGAGAACTACCCGGAGCTGATCCGCGACGCTGCCCGCGAGCTGGGCGCGACCGCGCAGGTAGCCGGTGCCGTGCCTGCGATGTGCGACGGCGTTACCCAGGGCCGTGGCGGCATGGAGCTGTCGCTGTTCTCGCGCGACGTGATTGCCCAGGCAACGGCAATTGGCCTCAGCCATGACATGTTCGACGCCACCATCTATCTGGGCGTATGCGACAAGATCGTGCCCGGCCTGCTCATCGGCGCCCTCGCCTTTGGCCACCTGCCGGCGGTATTCGTACCGGCCGGGCCGATGACCCCGGGCATTCCGAACAAAAAGAAGGCCGAAGTCCGCGAGCGCTATGCCGCCGGCGAAGCCAGCCGCGAAGAACTGCTGGAAGCCGAGTCGGCCTCGTACCACGGCCCGGGCACCTGCACCTTCTACGGCACCGCCAATTCCAATCAGGTATTGCTCGAAGCAATGGGCGTGCAGCTGCCTGGCGCCTCGTTCGTCAACCCGGAGCTGCCGCTGCGCGATGCCCTTACCCGCGCCGCCACTGCGCGCGTGTTGGAAATCAGCGCACTGGGCAATGACTTCCGTCCGTTCGGCCGCGTGATCGACGAGCGCGCCATCGTCAACGCAGTGGTCGCACTGATGGCCACTGGCGGCTCCACCAACCACACCATTCACTGGATCGCAGTCGCACGTGCCGCCGGCATCGTGCTGACCTGGGACGACATGGACGAGCTGTCGCAGATCGTGCCGCTGCTGGCCCGCGTCTACCCCAACGGCGAAGCCGATGTGAACCGCTTTGCCGCCGCTGGCGGCCCGGGCTTCGTGTTCCGCGAGCTGATGGACGCCGGCCTGATGCACGCCGACGCCACCACGATTGCCGAGGGCGGCATGCGCGCCTTCGCGCAGGAACCGCGCCTCACCGATGGCAAGGTCAGTTATGTGCCGGCCGCTGAACGCAGCGGTGACGAAGAGGTGGTGCGTCCTGCCTCCAATCCGTTCGAGGCCCAGGGCGGCCTGCGCCTGCTGCGCGGCAATATCGGGCGTTCGCTGATCAAGCTGTCGGCGGTGAAGCCGCAGTACCGCACGATCGAAGCGCCGGCCGTGGTCGTCGATGCGCCGCAGATCCTCAACAAACTGCATGCCGCCGGTGCTTTGCCACAGGACTTCGTCGCCGTGGTGCGCTATCAGGGCCCTCGCTCGAATGGCATGCCGGAACTGCATTCGCTGGCACCGCTGCTCGGCCTGCTGCAGAACCAGGGTAGACGCGTCGCGCTGGTCACCGATGGCCGCCTTTCCGGTGCATCCGGCAAGATCCCGGCCGCCATCCACGTTACTCCGGAAGCCTCGCGCGGCGGCCCGATCGCGCGCATCCGCGAAGGCGACATCATCCGCCTGGACGGTGAAGCCGGCACCCTGGAAGTGCTGGTCGACGCCGCCGAGTGGGCTGCGCGCGGCATTGCCGCCAACACCGCACCGGCCGGCTCGGACATGGGCCGCAACCTGTTCGCGATGAACCGCCGCATTGTTGGCCCGGCCGATCAGGGCGCGATCTCGATCTCCTGCGGCCCGGCCCGTCCGGACGGCAGCCTGTGGGACTACGACGCCGAATACGAACTCGGCCACGACCACGCCGCTGCCGCCGCCCCGCACGAAGCCAACGACGCCTGAGATTCGCGAGTCTGGATTAGAGATTCGCGAACACGTTATCAATGAGGACACCATGAGCATTGCCCAATATCAGGACCGCGCCGAGCAGCTGCTGAGCGCCGCTGGCATCCTGCCGGTCGTTACCGTGCACACCCTTGATCAGGCGCGCGCCGTGAGCGCCGCCCTGCTCGAAGGCGGCCTGCCCGCTATTGAACTGACCCTACGCACGCCGGTGGCGATGGAAGCGCTGGCCATGCTCAAGCGCGAGCTGCCGGATGTGGTGGTAGGTGCCGGTACGGTGCTGACCGTCGAGCAGATGCAGCGCTCGATCGACGCTGGCGCGGACTTTCTGGTTACGCCGGGCACCCCGGCGCATATGGCCGATGCCCTGGCTGCCGCGCCGTTGCCGGTGGTTCCGGGTGCCGCTTCACCGACCGAACTACTGGAACTGGTCGCGCGCGGCTTCCGCATCTGCAAGCTGTTCCCGGCCACCGCCGTTGGCGGCCTGGCGATGATCAAGGGCGTTGCCGGTCCAATTCCGGAACTCAAGCTCTGCCCCACCGGCGGCATCACCGAAGCCACCGCAGGCGAGTACCTGTCGCAGAAGAACGTGGTCTGCATCGGCGGCTCGTGGATGGTGCAGGACAGCTGGATCCGCAACGGCCAATGGGACGAAGTGAAAAAGTCCGCCGCCGCTGCAGCAGCCATCGTCAAGCAGGCTCGCGCTGGCTGATCCATCGCCGTCTTTTTGTGGGAGCGGCGTAAGCCGCGAAGCCGACAGCATAAAAACCACCCGCATCCGCTTCCCAAGGTTCCGACCAGGAAGCGGGTGCCGTTTTATGCATGATCTGCAAGCAGCATCAGCTTCGCGGCTTACGCCGCTCCTACACGCATTTCCAGTGAATGCCCCTGCTGAGCATGGCTCGGCACTACATCTTTGCTCCCTGCCATTGGCTGCAAGCCAACGGGAGCATGGTGGTTTCTTTTTTTTCAGATCCGACGGAAGTTCTTCCTCTCCCTCTCGTCGACTGGCCTGCGCCTCGGTATTCGAGGCGCAGTTTTTATTGTTCAGCGCTTGCTGCGCTCATTGCGGCGTAGCTCCGCAGGAATCTCGATCTCGACCTTGGCTGGCAGGCTGCTGATGTGCAGCTCGTTGCCCAACCACTGTGCCGGTTCGCCATTGATCGTCGCCTCTCCCGGCGCGGCCTCATAAGGCCATTGCAGCAACAGCCCCGCCGTCGGCAAACGCAGTCCTTCAGACACCTGCAGGGTCAGCTGCTTGTCACTGCGCTGCAGCGAGTAGCTCAACATACCGTGCGAGGTATTCAAGTCCTCGATGGCGATGCCCTTGCCGGTCAACCATGCACTGGGCACACCCGCAGCCAACACGATCGGGCCGTCGACATCACGTTCATAGGCGAACATATCCAAGGCCGAGCGAACGAAGTCCGACGCCACCCAGGCATGCGGCAGGTCGCCGACAAAGAACGGCTGTCGCGGCGTCGAGGACACCACTTCGGCCCATTGATTCCATGCCGGCGGCGCACGGTCCTTGAAGAAGAACTCGGTGGCTTCCCAGGCCCGCGCACGCCAGCCCAGCCGCACGAAAGCGCTGACGTTGCGCCACTCGTACGGCGTGTAGTCCTTCCATTGGCGCTTGCCGTCACGGCGCTCGACGAAGTGCTGCCAATAGCGCTCGAAGGTATTGTCCAAGGCGGGCTGCGGCAACCTGCCCTGCTCGCCTCCCGGCGCCAGGGCGATCGTGGTCGAGGTGGCATCGAAGTCACCCAACTCCACCGATCCGGGCAGATAGTCGATCTTGTGCGCTGCCATCGCCGCGCGCAGCGATTCGTCCAGGTCCTGGCGGAACTGATCGCGCGACGCGGCCATGGTCAGCGCTTCGGCTTCCAGACCCAAAGCCGCCGCCATGTCGGCTGCGTCCTTGTAACCGCGCAGGGCCCAGAAGTTGTCCCAGTACGAATGCACCGGCTTGGCCGAATAGCCTTCGTGACTGATTGATGCCGGCATCATTCCGTAGAAGCCGGCGTTGCGCGCACGGTTCTCCTCGGTGCGCTCGCTCAGCCGCAGCTGTTCCATGTAGTTCCATGCTGATTGCACATGCGGCCACATCTGCTGCAGGAAAGCAGCGTCACCGGTATGTCGCCAGTACTCGGCGATGGTGTAGATCAGTTCGCCGTGGCTGTCGTTCTCCGGTACCGGGTCACTGCCGCGCGCATCCACGCAGCACGGCACCATGCCGCTTTCAAACTGATACGGCGCATACCAATCAACGTACTGGCGCACTGCATCGGCGCGCCCCATCCGCAACAAGCCCTCCGAGATCATTGCGCCGTCACGGATCCAACTGCGTGCATAGGAACGCGTGCCCGGCTGCAGGCTCGGCCCAACCCGCGAGATCAGCATATGTGCGAGCGCGGTGCGCAGCGTATTGGCCAGCGGCTGGCCAGCCTCAGGCACGCGCAGCTTGAGCTGATCGAGCTTCTGCCGCCACATCGTCGCGACCTGTTGCTGCGCTTTGTCCGCATCGAACTTGGCCGGCATCTGCCAGTTGCCGGTCTGCGGCAGCACCAGCACTACGTCGCGGCGCTGGCCCGGCTCCAGTTTCCAGTTGTAGACCAAAGCACCCGAAGCCAAGCCGGTGGCGTCGCGCACCTCCTGCGTGGTCGGCAAGTCCTTGTCAGCCAGATGGGTGACATCCAGCTTGCTGTCGAAACTGCTGGCGAAACTCGCATCAGCCGCTGAGGTGGCATAGACCCGCGGCTTGCCATTGACGCTGATCTGCGCGCCCTGCACGGCCAGATTGTCGATGCGACTGACGCCGCCGACAGTATTGAGGAACTGGCTGGGCGGATTGACCTGGAACGGTCGCACCGCAAGCGCCAATCGGTACTCGTGCGCGACCTTGTCGGTATTGCGCAGCTCGTAGCGCGCCACCAGCTGCGCCTGCTCGGGCCGGCCCTGCACGAAACCGCTCACGTTCAAACCAAACTGATCGTGCTGCCAAGCCACCGATGGCATCGGCAGATAACCGTCCTGCAGACTCTGGCTGGACTTCACCTCGGCCCAACCAAGCACCTTGCCATCGAGCACCACAAACGGCTCGATACTGAAGCCACCCTTCATCGCTTCCAGTGCGCCGTCCTCGCTGATCAGCGCCTGCTCGCGGCCACCGTCCAGACCGAGGATGGTCCAGTACGGTTGCTCGCCACTGAAGCTGCGCGGCAAGGAGCCTCGCGGCAGATCAGCAGCAATGGAACGGATGAAATCATTCGGAGTATTGGCAAACGACAAGGGCTTGAGGCTGATATCACGGATGCCATAGCGCCAGCTGGGCCCGTCGACCAGATCGAAGCGCAGGTAACGCGCCTCGGTTTCCGGCAATGCCAACCAATCCTTGCCGCCGCTGCCACTAGTGACTTCACGCAGCGTCTTCCAGTCACGCCCATCGGCGGATCCACGCACCACGTAGCGACTTGCCTCCAGCCCGGGCGCCCATTGCACAACCGCGCCGCCGAACTCACGCACCTTGCCCAGGTCCAGGCTGACCGTCTGCTGCTTGATCCCGCCGCTGATCCACAAGGTATCCGGCTTGCCGTCGGCGATGCGCTGCTGCAAGGCGGTCGCTGTATCGGCGATCACCGTGGTGGTCAATGCCGAGTTGTCTTCCTTTGGCAGGGGCTGCAGGGTCAGCTGGTCGAAGCAGACCGTACCGCGGCCACCGACCTTGCTGTAAATGGTGAACTCCACTGCCGCACTACGACGCAGTGTCTTGTCCTGGTCCGGACCCCAGGCTTTTTCGATATGCCGCTTGCGGTAGCTGATGCGGGTCCAGTTCTTCGGAAAACTGAACCCAGGACGATTGACCCACCAGACGTTGTCGCCACTGGCATCGACCAGTTTGAACTGCAGGTCGTTGGCCGGCGAATCACCGCGCAGGTCGAAGGAAAGCTGGTAGTTCTCAGGCCAGGTGACATCCAACGGACGGCGGATGCCGACATAGCCGGAAACCTCATGGAAGTCGTAGTCCAGACACAATGCGCGCCCGCTGTTGCCGGCTACCGGACGCAGCGAACCGCTGACCTGCGGCGAGGTGATCAGCTGCCACGCACCAATGTCGTCGAACTTGGCGAGCACGGCCGCTCCGGCCGGTTGCACCCACGCCAGCAACAAGCTCAGCAGACCAGTCACAAAACGCATATTCATCAGCAAGTCCCGATTTACCACCAGCAAAACCTGCTGGATTTTCGCAAAGATCACCGCCATCCGCGGCGGTATGTTTCGTATGGAAGTGCAGCACCGCAGCCCGCTTGCGGGTCACGGCGTATCAGCCCTTGACGCTGCCCAGCAGCAGGCCCTGGATGTAGTAGCGCTGCAACACCAGGAACAACAACAGCACAGGAAGCACCGTCACCACCGCGCCGGCCATCATCATTTCCACGTCCATGATGTGCTCGCGCGACAAACTGGCCAGTGCCACCGGCAAGGTGTAGTGCTCCTGGTCGGTCAATACGATCAAGGGCCACATGAAATCGTTCCATGCGCCCATGAAGGTGAAGATCGCCAAGGTCACCAGCACCGGCTTGAGCATCGGCAGCACGATCTGGAAGAAGATCCGCGCCTCGCTGGCACCATCGATACGCGCCGCTTCCAGCAGCTCATCGGGAATCGAGCGCGCGTACTGGCGCACCAGAAAAATGCCGAACACGCTGGCCAGCGCAGGAACCACCACGCCACCAAAGGTGTTCACCAAGCCCATCTGCTTCATCAGCAGGAACAGCGGCAGCATCGCCACCTGCGCCGGGATCACCAGCGCAGCCAGCAGCATCTGGAACAGCCGCTCGCGGCCGGCAAAGCGCAGTTTGGCAAAGGCATAACCGGCCAGGGTATTGAACAGCAGCGAGCCCAAGGTGATCGCAATCGACACCAGCAAGCTGTTGACGAAGTTGTTGCCCATGCCGGTGCGGGCAAACAAAGCCTGGTAGTTGGCCAGCGTGGTGTGCGCTGGCAGCAACGGCGGCGGGAACTGTGATGCCTGCCCGCTCGGCATGAACGACACCGACAGCATCCACGCCAACGGCGCCAGGCTGATCACCGCCAGCAATAACAACCCACCATTCACCCACCACGCATGCCAACGTGATTGACCAATCTCTCGCCCGGCACCAACGCGGCTCATACCAGCCTGGCTCATACCAGCTCCCTACGCTTGCCGAAGCGCAACATCAACGTAGTCACCGCCAGGATGATCAGGAACAACAGGAAGGCCACGGCCGAGGCGCGCCCCAGGTTCCACCACTTGAAGCCTTCCTCGAACATGAAGTACAGCACGCTCACGGTACTTTGCAGCGGATCGCCACGTGTCATCACATAGGGCTCGGCAAACAACTGGAAGTAACCGGAAACGGTGATCACGCCAACGACCAGCAGCACCGGCCCCAGCATCGGCAAGGTGATATGCAGGAACTGCTGCCAGCGCGAAGCGCCGTCAATGCGCGCCGCCTCGTACAAATCCTTGGGGATCGCCTGCAGACCGGCCAGGAAGATCACCATGTTGTAGCCAAAGTTCTTCCATACCGCGAAGCCAATGATGGTCGGCATCGCCCAGTTCGGGTCGCCGAGCCAGTCAATCGGATTGATGCCGATCTGGCCCAGGCCCCAGTTCACCAGCCCGTAGCGGGTGTGGAACAGATAACGCCAGATCACCGCCACCGCCACCAGCGTGGTCACCACCGGCGCGAACAATGCGGTGCGGAACAGCGCCTTGAAGCGCGCGGCCGGGGCGTTGAGCAGCAGCGCAGCACCCAGCGAAACACCTATCGACAAGGGCACGCCGGCCACCACGAAGTACGCGGTATTGCCCAGCGACTTCCAGAACATCGGCGTCTGCAGCAGATCGATGTAGTTGCCAAGACCGGCGAATCGCAGGTTGTGCGGATCGGCCAAGGCGTAGAGATCAAAGTCCGTCAGACTCAAGGCCAGTGCCGACAGCACCGGCAAGCCAAAGAACACCCCGATCACGATCAGCGCAGGTGCCGCGAAGATCCAGCCGGCCAGTGAACCGCGCTTCATGGCGCAGCCTTCGCAGCTGCAGCAGTCTGCTGTTCGACGATCCAACGGCGCTTGGCAAGGATGTCATCCACCTGCTGATCCAACTGTTCGAGCGCCTTGTCCTGCGGCAAGCCGCCACGCACCACCTGCTCGGTCACCACCCGCATCTGCTGGGCGATGCGCTCCCACTCCAACACCTTTGGCGTGGGTTTGACGCGCTCCAGCTGGTCGGCGAACGCGGCGGTCAGCGGATCATCCTGCAGCTCCGGCGACTGCCAGGCGCTGCGCCGCGGCGGCAGGTCACCAATGATTTTGTAGAAGCGCTGCTGGATCGCCGGCCGCGACAGGAACTCGATCAGCTTCCATGCCGCTTCCTTCTTCTGCGAAGAACGGAACACCACCAGACTGGTGCCACCAGCAATGCCTGCACCCAGACCATCAGGACCGGGCAGCGGCGTTGCACCCCACTCGCCCTCCAGTCCGGGTGGCTGGCGCTGGCGGAACTCGCGGATATTCCACGGGCCTGACAGATAGAACGCGGTGAAGCCACGGAAGAATTCGTCCCAGACGTTGGAAATCTGGGTCTCGGACATCTTCGGCGCCCAGCCCTGCTCGAACATGTTGTCGTAGAAGGCCAGCGTGCGGCGGAAACCGGGACTGCGGAAGTTGCCGCGGGTGTCGCCATCGCGCAGCAGCGTGTCCTCCTGCTGCAGCGCGAATGACAATTGCGGCTCGAACTCGTTCAAGGGCATCAGCACCGGGTAGCCTCGCGCGCCCATGATTTTCTTCAACGCCGCGTTCATCTGCTCCCATTCGGCCCAGGTCTTGGGCGGCTGTGTATAGCCGGCCTGGCGCAGCAGATCCTTGCGATAGAACAGCAGGCGCGTGTCCACATACCACGGAATGCCAACCAACTCGTCATTGACGACATTGGTATCCCAGATACCCGAAAAGTAATCGTTCTCATCGATGACCGTGGACGAATCAACCAGCGGCTGCAGCGGTGTCAGCGTCTGCAAGGTGGCGAATTCGGCAACCCAGGTATTGCCGAGCTGACAGACGTCTGGCAGGCCATCAGCCGCATACGCCGTCAACAGCTTCTCGTGCGCAGCGGTCCACGGAATGTTCTGCACATCAACCCGGATGCCCGGGTTCTCCGCCTCGAACTCACGTACCAGCTCGCCAACCACCTCGGCCTCGCGGCCCATCGCCCAGAACCGCAAGGTGGTGCCCTGCTCCGGCTTGGCGCAGCCCGCGAGCAACAACAGCAACAGCATCGCCAGCGCGCGCATCATTGCTTGCACTTCACTGCTTCTTGACCGCAGGCGCAGCCGGCTTCTCGCTGGCTGCCTTCTGCTCGGCCGCTGCCGAAGCGCGCGACTCGGCAATTCCTGCTGCCCGCGCAGAAGCGGCCTGTTCGTCCTTCTGCAGCGGCTGGAAGCTGTCTTCCGGCGCCAACCAGCCGCCGGTGAAGCCCGCCCGCTCCAAGCCCTTGCGGATATAGGGGTTCTTCTTCATCACTTCCCACACGAACTCATCGCGGTAGTTGGCGATGCCGGCGAGGATAGGTCCCTGATCAATGGCGATGTAATCGCTGGCAACCCAGCCACGCTCGGGAATCAAGCGACCGGTCTTGAGCGGAATGTCGTAGCTGAAGCTCGGGTTGAACGAATCCAGGAAACCATAGCTCGAATAGAGGTAATCGCCGTAGCGCTTGTGCATTTCCACCGTGGCCGGAATCACTACCTCTGGTGCGAACGGCAGCGAGGAAATCGCTGCCGAAGGCACGATGGTGCCGTCATCGAAGTTCTCGCGCAGGCCTGCGCCACGTGCAGAGTAGTGGCGGAACTGGCGTTGCTCACCCTTGTAATCCTGGGTGGTGTTCTGCGGCCCATCGCCTGCGGTCAAGCCCCAGACATTGGCGCTGTAGTCCTTCCACTGCATCGGATTCTCAATCGCATACTCGCGCTGGGCCAGGGTAGCGCGACGGCTGTTGAGGAAATAATCGATACCGCGCTCGCGCATGTACGGGTCCTGGATATCGCGGAAGTCGATCCAGACATGGCTGTACTGATGCCCAAACAATGGCCCGAACGACAGGTATTCCTGCCCTTGGTACACACCCCAATCGTTGTCATAGGTGCGCGTCCACACCGTCCACGCATCGGGCTCGACCGGGTGCGTCGGCGACCCCAAGGCAAGCACGTACAGCATCATCGCCTCGTTGTAGCCCATCCAGTCGTGTTGGATGAAACCGCTCTCCGGGAACCAGCCCATTGAGACCAGCGGCTTATTGCGTTGCAACCACTGCCAGTCCGTGCGCTTGTAGATCGTATCGGCAATCTGCCGGATCTCCTTCTCGCGTGGATCGTCCTGATCGTAGTAGCTCTGCGCAAACAACACGCCCATCAACAGCAACGCAGTATCCACGCTGGACAGCTCCACCCAGCTGTCGTAGCGGCGGCCCTGCTGCATGTCGAGGAAGTGGTAGTAAAAGCCCTTGTAGGCCCCCTTGCCGGTGCGTTGCGGCCCGCTCGGCAGGTCGCGGAAAAACTTCAACGTGACCAGGGTGCGCTCCACCGCCTGGTTGCGACTTACCCAACCGTTCTCGATGCCGATCGGATACGAGGTCAATGCGAAACCCACCGAAGCGATGCTGGCAAATGGCCGCGACGGGTAGCGATCCGGCGTAAGCCCGTTCTGCTCATTGGTGGTGTCCCAGAAGAACTGGAAGGTGCGGCGCTCGATGTCATCAAACAGCGGCGGCAGTTCCGGCTTCATCGGCCGCGGCGGCAGGTCCGCCTCTATCAGGATCACCTGCGGCAATACCTTCGGCATCGGCGGCTCCGGCGCTTTACCACAGCCTCCCAACAACGCCAGCCCGATACCGGCGAGAACACAGGCCAACAACTGCGGGGTACGTGACTTTCTCAAGGCGACATCCATGAAATTCAAAGAAAGAACATGACGCACGAAATCTGCTGCGGCACCCCGGCCGGCCCAGGGCCGGCCGGGGCTTGAATCACCAGGTCAAGCCGAACGACAGCTTGAAGGTGCGGGTTGGGCGTGCAATCGCATCACCAGTACGGTTACCGTAGTTCGGGTCGGCAACACCCCGGTTACCGCGCCAATTGGCGTATTCCGAGGAAAGCACATTGCGCCAGTTGAATACATTCAACACATCACCACGAACCCGAAGCTTCAAGTCCGTGCCCGTATCCCATTCCTTCTGCAGAGCAAGATCCAGCTGTTTGTAGCCAACCTTCTTGTCCGGCTTGAAGGGATCAAAGGCGCAGTCATCGGCGATGGTGCTCGCGTAGCAGTTGAGCGCTTCAACCGGCTTCGGGCTTTCCAACACCAGCTTCGCCGAACCGGTGATGCCCCAGAAGTCGACGATGCCGGTGGCCACCAGCCTATGCTTTGGAATACCAAGCGCAGTGGTAAACGCGACGTTATCCAGATTCGGGTAGTCGAACGAGAAGGTATCTGAATTGCTGCGATTCTCTTTGGCGTCGCTATAGGTGTAAGCAAAGCTCACACCCCAATGGGACTCGGTGGTGTACGGCTTGTCCAACGCCAACAGCACAGAGTTCAAGCGCGTTTCGACGGCGTTGTTACCGATGAAGAATCGGCCCCAACCCGGCAGCTGTTCGCCCCAAGGTTGGCCGCCCCAGTTGACCGCAGGGTTGTTGCGGTATTCACCATTGGGATAGCGATTGCCCATTGTCCAGAGGATGCCGTCGTGACTCAACACATGCATCAAGGTCACCGATGAGTTCCAATCATGCCCCAACATCGAGAATGCATTGCGCATGCCGATGCTGAACTGGTCGGAATACGGAGTCTTGATGTCATTGTTGAGCAGGAACACTTCGGTGCCATTGTTCGGACTGGCTGCCGCCATCTGCGCCAACACGGCTGGATCAAACATGCTCGGATCGAAGTTGTAGCAGTTGCTACCCGTCCCCGGTGTACAGGTATGACCGGGGGTATTGAACTGGTACTCGTAGCGCTGGAATGCAAGGCGGTACTTTTCGAGCGACAGATAGTCAAACTGGTTCCGATTGTACGAACGACCTGCACCACCAAAGAATACGTGCCGTTGGTCGCCATTGAGATCGTATGAGAAGCCTACGCGTGGCTGCCAGCCATCCTTGAATGCACTGCGATTGTGGCCGTTGCTGATGTAGTTGTTGTAGTCGTAATCAACATTTGAATTATTGATATTCGGCCACGCCTGCAGCGCGGACACCAGTCCGGCCGGGGTTACGTGGTCTTCGAAGGCCGGGTTGGTTTCATAGTCCCAGCGCAGACCCAGATTCAAGGTGAGGTGCTCGTTGACCTCCCAATCGTCCTGGATGTAGATGCCGAACTGTTTGACGCTCGAATCCACTGTCGTCGGATAACCATTGCCCGATGCGGTGAACTGCACCAGGTAGGGCACGTCCAGACTCTGGTTCAGGTCATAGCGGAACTGCGGCGAGTAAGGACTCTGTTCAAAGGCGGAAAGATCAATGTCCTTGAACTTGATGCCGGCCTTGACGGTGTGGCCTTCCCACCCGAAGAACGTGAAATCGTTCTGGAACGAATAGCCCTTCTGCGATTTCTCCTGGAAATCACCGCCACCGCCGCGATTGATGACCTCCTCCATCGTCGGGTTGTTCAACGCTTCTTCCCCCCGCCGCGGAATGAACAGCTTGTAGCCATTTTCCTTACCAATTGGGCGCGGAGCGAAACTGGCATCCTCGTAGGTGATATGGGCATCGTTCATCCAGTTCTCTGCATTGAACTGGTGGCGCAGATCGATGCGCGTTTCTTCGCCGGTCTTCAAGGTGCCGTAAGACGCCAGATTGACGCCACCAATACCGGTGACTTCATCTTCCTCGCGGCGCTTCATGGTCAGCTCGACCAGATGCGCATCACCCGGCGTCCAGCTCAACTTGCCGAAGTACAGGTCCTCCTTGAATGGCGCGTTGTTGGTGGAACGCGCCTCGTCCTGGAAGCGCTGGGGCAGATCTTCGACCGAAATCTGGCGACCGGGGATCACCTGCCTCGCGTCACTGCGATCCTTTGCTTCATAGGTTACGAAGAAGTGCAGCTTGTCCTTGATCAACGGACCACCCAAGGCCACGCCATACTGTTCATCGTGGGTGCGCGCCTTGATGTCGCGGCCATCCTTTTCGCGGATGGTATCTGCCACCCAGCTGCTGGCAACGTTGTCCCAGAAGAAATCACCATGGAACTCATTGGTGCCCGAGCGCGTGACAGCCGTGATGCCCGCGCTGCTCAACTGGTCGTACTCGGCCTTGTAGTTGGAGGTGACAACTTTGTATTCGGCAATGCCAAGCTGCGGGAATGGATTGCCGCGACTGGAATCCTGACCGGTGATGCCGCCCTTCAGTACATAGTCTTTCTGCCCGACACCGTCGATGAACACATTGACGCCACTGGACAGCTGGGCACCGCTACGGATCGACGTGGAACCCTCGTTGCCGGTGTTGAACATGACGCCCGGCACGATGTCAGCGAACGCCAGGAAGTTGCGCGAGTTCTGCGGCAATGCCTGCAATTGCTTCTGGGTGAGGTAGGTCGCCACCTCAGACGTCTTGGTTTCCACCACCGCCTGCGCCGTCACCTGCACTGCATCCAGGTTGGTCGCCGCGCCACCGGCAGTTTCCGCCACGCCCCCCACGCCCAGATTCACCGTGGCAGTCTGGCCGACCTGCACGGTGATGTTCTGGGTACTGGTCTTGCCGCCGGCAGTGACGTCCACTTTATAAGTGCCAGGCGGCAGGCCAGCCAGTGAGTAGCCGCCATTGCCATTACTTTGCACGCTGCGGCTCAGGCCAGTAGCGATGTTGGTAGCAGTCACCTGCGCCTGCGCAGCAGGGCTCGAATCAGCCATCACCTGGCCGCGGATGGTCGCGCTGGTGCTCTGTGCAAATGCGGGGGCTGCGCCCAACAGCAGGCAACCGACAAGCGCGCTACTTAGCAGCTTGCGGGTTGGCGTGGATTTCCGAGCATTCTTGTTCATTCTCTTCCTCTCCCAAGGCGGCGGCACCTGGCCGCGAAGAACATGTGTGTGATTAACCGTCCCGGTCTATCGCCGGGTCAAAGGAAGTCGCAGGCGGTGGTTGAGTCACGCACCACCAAGGTCGGAACCAACGTTACAGCGGGCGTTGCATTCGCCTCACCGCTATCGATCATCTGCACCAACTGCAGCATCGCCCGCTCGCCCAACTCGGCGATGCTGACCTGCATCGTTGTCAAAGCAGGGTGAACAAAGCGCGCCAAGGGGATGTCATCAAAGCCTGCCAGCGCCACTTGTGCAGGCACTTTTATGCCTGCCTGCGAGAACGCGTACAGGCAACCCAAGGCCATCATGTCGTTGGCGGCAAACACCGCATCAGGCAATTCGGAACCCGCCAGCAGCGCCAAGCCGGCCTGGTGACCGGAGGCTTCATCAAAATTGCCCGGCAACTCGATGGCTTCGACTTTGCCGTCGAATGCCGCCATCGCCTCACGGAAACCAAGCAGGCGCTGTTGCGCATCGTGGTTGTGTTCCGGCCCGCCGATAAAAGCGATACGGCGATGCCCGCCTTCAAGCAGATGTCGGGTCATGCTCAACGCACCGGCATGGTCATCGATGCTGAAAACCGGATAGCGCGCCTCGGCCAACGGCGTGTTGATCAACACTGTAGGCAGCGCAGGCGGCAGATTGTCGACCAGGAAATCGGAATCGCCTGCATACGGCGACAGCACCAGCAAACCATCGACGCGCCCGCGCATTGCCTGCAGTACTGAACCTTGTTGTTGCTGGTCGCCGTGATAGCTGGACACCAACAGATGCCGGCGATGGGCGCTGGCCACACCGTCAATGCCCCGCATCAACTCAGAAAAGAACTCGCCGTACAGGTCGGGAAGCACCACACCGACTGTCTGGGTACTGCGACTGCTCAGGCTGCGGGCGGCCGCATGCGGGGTGTAACGCAGCCGGCTGGCCACTTCCAACACCAGCTTGCGTACCGGCGCAGCGACGTTGTCATGGCCGTTGAGGGCACGCGACACGGTTGCGACGGAGACATTCGCCTCACGGGCAACATCCTTGATCGTTATTGCCGACTTCGCCACTGGCCTACCCACCGCAGTACAGGGTCGGGCGGACTGTAAACGTTTTCAAGCGCATTTGTAAACAGTTCGTTAGCTGTACTTGACTCGCCGGGACAACAGCTGTCCCGACCGTTTCCACGGGAACCTTGCAATGGCTCACCCCGTTCAGCCAGCCCCGCCCAGTTCCTGCGGCGTCAACGCCTTGATCGACAACGCGTGGATATCCGTCTCCATCATCTCGCCGAGTGCGGCATACACCGCACGATGCCTGGCAAGCGGCGCCTTGCCGGCGAAGGCCTCACTGACCACCATGACCTTGAAGTGCCCGCGTCCATCGCTGGCCCCGGCATGGCCGGCATGGCGGTGGCTGTCGTCCTTCACTTCCAGCTGCAGCGGCGCAAAAGCGGTCTGCAGGGCCGCCTGGATCCGCTCGACCCGGCTCATGGCAGCACCTTGCGGAATGGACGCACGTCCACACGGGTGTAGACACCGGCAGCCACATACGGATCGGCATCAGCCCAGGCCCTTGCGGCAGACTGGTCTTCGAAGCTGGCGATCACCACGCTACCACTGAAACCGGCCGGGCCCGGGTCTTCCGCGTCAATTGCAGGACATGGACCGGCCAACAGCAGTCGCCCCTGGTCAAGCAATGTCTGCAACCGTGCCAGGTGTGCCGCCCGCGCCTGCAGCCGCGCTGCCAGCACATCCTCTCCGTCATAGCCCTCGATTACGTACCACACTGGCCTTTCTCCGCTTGTCTGCTGAATGGAAGGATGCCAAGTCTAGCGTCACAAGGCTGGACACCGCCCTGCCCGGGCGATTACTCTTTAGTCCATTGCACGCAGCCGGCCAGTAGCCGCCCGGTGCGGTAGCGGGTCAGGCCCGCCACCCAACCACTGGAGCGCATCACTTCCCGGGCCGCGTAGACGACCTCCTCGTAATGACGTTGCCGCTGATCCTGCGGCGCGTCTTGTTGTTCATGTGTGGAAGCGCGCCAAACAAGCGCGAGTAGCTCGTAATACATGGGCTGGAATGCTCCCGGGGGGGAACCTGGGGGTGTCCGGCTCGCAATACCCCGAATGTCGACCTGATGACTTCCGAACTCGCGCACGACGCGAACCCGCCAGCGCAGCATCCCTTACCGCAGCAGCAGGAAATGCCGCTGGCGATGGTGCATGGCCAACCGGTGCTGCAGATCCCCCAGGATCTGTACATTCCGCCGGATGCACTGGAAGTGATCCTTGACGCCTTCGAGGGCCCGTTGGATCTACTGCTTTACCTGATCCGCCGGCAGAACCTGGACATCCTCGATATTCCGGTCGCCGAGATCACCAAGCAGTACGTGGAATACATCAACGTCATGCAGGAGCTGCGCTTCGAACTGGCGGCCGAATACCTGGTGATGGCGGCAATTCTTGCTGAAGTGAAGTCGCGCATGCTGTTGCCGCGCCCACCCAGCATTGAAGGTGAGGAAGCAGACCCGCGTGCCGAGCTGGTGCGTCGCCTGCAGGAGTACGAACGCTTCAAGCAGGCCGCCGAGGATATCGACAGCCTGCCCCGGCAGGACCGGGATACCAGCCTGGCGCACGCCTTCGTGCCGGAGCGGGTACTGGTCAAGGCACCACCGCCGGTGGAACTGAAGGAAATGCTGCTGGCGCTGCATGACGTACTCAAGCGCGCCGAACTGTTCAGCGGCCACGCGATCAAACGCGAGGCACTGAGCGTGCGGCAGCGGATGGGCGATGTGCTCAGCCTGCTGGAAGGCGACAAGTTCTACCGCTTTGAAAGTCTGTTCACCGCCGAAGAAGGCAAGCTTGGCGTATTGGTCACCTTCCTTGCAGTCCTGGAATTGGCCAAGGAGCAACTGCTCGACCTCGTGCAGGAAGCCCCGCTCGCACCGATTTATGTGAAGTCCTTGGCCACCGGCAACACCAACGCACCGCTGCAGTTTTCCAGCGAGTTCGATGACGCTGACACCTCCGCCTGAGCAACCGACCCAACGCATGGATCAACCGCTGATCAACCGTATTGTCGAAGGTGCCCTGCTAGCCTCCAGCCAGCCGGTCACCTTGGCGCAATTGCAGGGCCTGTTTCCCGAAGATGAACCGGCACCGCCGGGCAGCATCGAGCGGGCGCTGGAACTGCTGCGCGAAGGCTGTGCCGGACGTGGCGTGGAACTGACAGAAGTGGCCTCAGGCTACCGCTACCAGATCACCAGCGAAGTGCATGGCTGGGTGTCACGGCTGTGGACCGAACGCAAGACCCGCTACACCCGCGCCACCCTGGAAACCCTTGCATTGATCGCCTACCGGCAGCCGATCACCCGCGGCGAGATTGAACAGGTGCGGGGCGTGGCAGTAAGCAGCAACATCATCCAGGCGCTGGAAGAGCGCGAGTGGATCCGGGTCATCGGCCACCGTGACGTACCCGGCAAGCCGGCCCTGTTCGGCACCACCAAAGGCTTCCTGGATTACTTCGGGCTCAAGCGCCTGGACGAACTACCGCCGCTGTCCGAACTGCGCGACATCGGCGAGCTGGAACCGCAGTTACCGCTGGATGGCGACGGCCAACCAGCTGCCCCGCTTGCCGCTGGTGCCGCCTCGCCGCAAGGCCTGGATGCCGCCAACGACGGCGACCCAATACCCGCGGCTACGCCAGAATCCCCGGATTCGAACGCAGCCGCATCCGATACCGCCTTCACCGGCGAACCCGACGCCGCGCCGGGAGAGCGCGCGGCGGAAGTGGAAAAAACTGAAAACAACGCCGTCGCGACGACGACCGTGGCTGTTGATGTAGCCGATTCCGAACCACAGGCCGACGCGGAAAACGCCGGCCGGAGCCAAGCAGATGAGTGACACCCCGCGTAAATCTTCGTTGAACAAGCTCTCGCTCAAGCGCGAAGCCGACACCGAACAACAGCCCAAGCTCGAAGAACGCCTGCACAAGGTCCTGGCGCAAGCCGGCCTGGGCTCGCGCCGAGCGCTGGAACAGCGCATCGCCGACGGCCTGGTCAAGGTCAACGGCGAGGTCGCCAAGACCGGCATGTCGATCAAGAGCGGCGACAAGATCGACCTCGACGGTCGCAGCTTTGTCGCCAGCGCGCTGACCGACCCGTCGCGCGTGCTGATCTACAACAAGCCCGAAGGCGAAGTCACCACCCGTGACGATCCCGAAGGCCGCCCGACCGTATTCGAAGCGCTGCCGCCGTTGAAGGGCGCACGCTGGATCGCCATCGGCCGCCTCGACATCAACACCACCGGCTTGCTGCTGGCTACCACCGACGGTGAACTCGCCAACGCGATGATGCACCCGTCGTTCGAAGTCGAGCGCGAGTACGTGGTACGTGTGCGCGCGCCGGAAGGCGAAGAGAAGGTCTCCGACGAAATCGTCGAGCGCCTTGGCCGCGGCGTGCTGCTGGAAGACGGCGGCGCCAAGTTCGACGAAGTCGAGCGCATTGGCGGCACCGATTCGCACGACTGGTTCCGCGTGGTCGTCAAGGAAGGCCGCAACCGTGAAGTGCGCCGCCTGTGGGAATCGCAAGGCTGCCAGGTCAGCCGCCTGAAGCGCACCCGCTACGGCAAGATCGAGCTGCCCCGCGACCTGATGCGCGGCAAGTCGGTTGAACTGACCACCCAGCAGGTCGACGCACTGCGCGCCCAGCTGAAGCTGGAAGAAGGCACCCCGTCGGCACTGACCCTGCAGCCGGTGATCGGCCAGCGCAAGGCAGTCAAGACCACCCTGCGCGTGTCGCGCGATGGTGGTCGCGGCAATGCCTACGTCAATGGCCACAACACTGCCGACGAAGGCCGCGAACTGCGTCGCTTCGACAACGTGCGCGAAGACCGCGGCGGCCGTGGCCGTGGCAACAGCGGTGGCTACAAGGGCGGCCTGACGGTCAGCGGTGAAGCCGCAGCCAAGCAGTCGCAGAAGCCGTTCAAGCAGCGCAAGCCCGCCGGCGACCGCAGCCTGCCGGACGGCAACCCGGCCGCGTTCCGCACCTGGTATGTGCCGGACGGTGTCAGCACCGGCCCGAGCGGCCACCGCAACGCAGGTCCGGGCGCAGCACGCGGCCCGGGCGGCAATCGTGGTCCGGGTCGCGGCCCAGCCGCTGATGGCCAGGCCCGCCCCTACGGCAAGCCGCGTCCGGGCGGCGCTCCGGGCGCAAGCCGCGGCGGTCCCGGCCAGGGTCGTCCGCAGGGCGCTGGCGGTCAGGCCGCAGGCCAGGGTCAGCGCAGCAAGCACCCTTACGGCCACCCGGGCAATGCCCCGAGCTTCCCGTCCGATCACGCCACCCCGAGCTACAGCCCTTACGGTGCACGTCCGGCTGGCGGCCGCCCGAGTGGCGGCAACCGCGGCCCTGGCGGCCCTGGCGGTCGTCCCTCCGGCGGTCCGCGTCCGGGTGGTAACCGCCCCGGCGGCGCAGGCCGCCCGGGTGGCGGCGGTCGTCCCGGCGGCGGCAACCGCGGTCCGCGCGGCGCCTGATCCGCACCAAAGCAGACGCGCCCCAGTGCGCGGTACTGCAATCAAGACGCCCGGTGCACCTTGCACCGGGCGTTTGCGTTCTAGGCCTCACTTACAAACGGCGGATGAATCAATAAAGGTAAAAATACCCAAAATGAACAATTTGGTATATTTTGCCTCTACGCAACCCGGATACCGCCATGGATCTGTCCCTGAACCTGCTGGATCTCGAAAAGACGCCTGCCAGTGACGTCAAGGCCAAAGGCTGGCCAGATTTGATGCGCAAGGTCGCCAAGCTTGGCGCCGTGGTGGTTACCAACCACAACCATCCGCAGGCAGTGGTGGTCTCTGCCGAGGAGTACCAGCGCTTGGTTGCGCAGGCCTCCGGTGCCTCGGCGGCGGCGCTGCGCGCACAGTCGCTCAAGCAGCTGCAGGCCGAGTTTGACGCACACCTTGCAGTGCTTGATGACGGCATCGCCTTGGGCAGGGCCTTGGCGCGCCCTGCCCGCCGCGGCTTGAAGATCACCCCGGGCAAGTCGCGCTGACCAATGGCGCGCATCCTGGTATTGGCCGGCGTCAACGGCGCCGGCAAGAGCTCGCTGCTGGGCATGATGCTGGCGCACGACGGCGCCACCTGGTTCAACCCCGATGCCTTCACCCGGCAACTGGTCGAACGGGATTGGCCGCTGGCGGAAGCCAATGCAACCGCATGGCAGGAAGGCACTCGCCGCCTGCGCGAAGCGATGCAGTCCAATCGCGACTACGCATTCGAAACCACACTTGGCGCCAATACCATTCCCACGCTGTTGCGCGAAGCCTGCGAGCAACATGAGGTAACGGTGTGGTTCTGCGGCCTGGAGAACATCGAGCTCCATCTGCAACGTGTGGCCGAACAGGTTGCAGCTGGCGGCCACGATATTCCCGAAGACAAGATCCGCCAACGCTACGACAGCTCACGCCTCAACCTGATCGAACTACTACCGCACCTGACGACGCTGCACGTCTATGACAACAGTCGCCCACCGGATCACGACGGCCTGGTAGAGCCGTTGCTGGTGCTGGAGATGGACAGGGGGAGGATTCTCTGCCCGGTCAGCCAGGACGAATTTGCACAGGTGCCGGAGTGGGCCAAGTCAGTGGTCTGGGCGGCGCTCAAGGCTTTTCCGGCTGCAAATGCAAAATGAGCCACAACGTCCGGAACTCGCCGCTACCAATAGTTGACCTGCACCACCCTCCCCTGTCTTCGACTTGAGTACTCAGGCCAGTTTCAAGGATCGGCGATAGCAACGCAGCCACACGGAGTGCATCGCAATCGCACGCCTGCCGGTACGCGAAAAGCCTCCCCTCATCCGCCCCTGCGGGGCACCTTCTCCCGCAAGCGGGAGAAGGACGCAGCGCTCAAACATTGCTTCCAACATTGCTACTCCGGCGGCCCTTGCTTCGGCTCTGGCCCTTGCTTCGGCTCTGGCCCTAGCTTCGCCTCTGGCCCGTGCTTCGGCTCTGGCGCTTACTAAGGGTGAGCCCCTCACAACGCA
>NZ_JBRRDW010000057.1:0-26045 GCF_056759895.1 Stenotrophomonas sp. STEN038 | reverse complement strand
GCCGAGCCATGCTCGGCAAGGGGCTTTACCGGCAAGGCCTCTGCCGAGCATGGCTCGGCACTACAGGTGAGGCTTTACCGGCAAGGCCTCTGCCGAGCATGGCTCGGCACTACAGGTGAGGCTTTACCGGCAAGGCCTCTGCCGAGCATGGCTCGGCACTACAGGTGAGGCTCTCCCGGTAACGCCTCTGCCGAGCATGGCTCGGCACTACAGGTGAGGCTTTACCGGTAACGCCTCTGCCGAGCATGGCTCGGCTCTACAGGTGAGGCTTTACCGGTAACGCCTCTGCCGAGCATGGCTCGGCTCTACCGTGGTGCCCTCAGGGCTCGGCCTTTCCCGCAGCGGCCGCCCGCAGGCGATCCTTCTTGCTCGGCCTGCGGCCCTTGATACCGCCGTTGTCATCGGCAACCACGTTGGCCAACGGCGCTGCCTGCGTGGGCTCAAAGCCCTCGATCACTTCGGTCGTGCTCTGCAGCCCATGGCGTTTGCAGATCAGGCGCCAATGCGCCATCGCCGCCGAATCGACAAAACTCAGCGCCAGTCCCTTCTCCCCTGCCCGCCCGGTGCGGCCGATGCGGTGCAGGTAATCCGCAGGCGCACGCGGCAGGTCGTAATTCACCACCACCGGCAAACGGGTGATATCGATGCCGCGCGCAGCCAGGTCGGTCGCGACCAGCACCCGCGTTTCACCATCCTTGAAGTCCTGCAGCATGCGGAAGCGTCGCCCCTGCGACAGTTCGCCGTGCAACGCCTGCGCATTGATCCCAGCCTTGCGCAGCAGACTGGCCAAGCGGTCACCGTCACGGATGCTGCCGACAAAGACCAATACCTGCTGCCACTGTGGATCTTCCAGCAAGGACAGCAGCAACTCGGCACGCCGGGCGCTATCGACATGGATGACACGCTGCTCGATATCCGGCGCCGATTGCTCGCTGATCTCCAGCCGCTGCGGCTCATGCAGGCCCGCTGCAGCCAAGGCCTGGATATCAGCCGCAAACGTGGCCGAGAACAAGGCGGTCTGCCGCTTCACCGGCAACTCCGCCAGGATCTGCCGCAGCTCATCGCCGAAGCCCAGCTCCAGCAGACGGTCGGCTTCATCCAGCACCAGCAGCTGCACCTGCTTCAATGACAGGGCGTTATGCGCCAGCAGGTCCAACAAGCGCCCCGGGGTAGCCACGACGATGTCGGCACCACCGCGCAGCGACATCATCTGCGGATTGATCGATACACCGCCGACCGCACAGACCAGATGCGGCCGACGCTGCAACTCACGGCCCAGGGTGGTGAACACATCGCTGACCTGCAGGGCGAGCTCGCGGGTCGGCACCAGGATCAGCTGGGCCAGTACGCGCGGCTTGCGTGGGGTTGCCATGAAGAAGCGTTGCAGCGCCGGCAGCACGTAAGCGGCCGTCTTGCCTGAACCGGTGGGCGCCAGCGCGACCACATCACGCCCCTTCAACAGCAAGGGCACGGCCTGCTGCTGGATCGGCGTTGGCGCCAGATAACCGGCCTGCTGCAAGGCCTGCTGCAGCGCTGGCAGCACGTAGGGAGACAGGCCGAGTTGGGAGAAAGGCATGGTGCGGTTCCAGAACGCCGCGCAATGGCGGGGAGGCGAGTCTACGCTGTTGTCTGCGGCAGGCGGGCACGCAGGCCACGGGCCTGCAGCTGCTGCAGCACGGCGTCGATGATGGCCAGGTTGTGGCCGTGTGCGGCACCTTCATGCAGCAGGACGATGGCGCCAGGCGCCAGATCCGGTGCAATCCGCGCGACCACCCCCTCGGGCGTGCAGTTCACACCGTCGTAGCCACGCGCGCTCCAGCCAATCCGCACCAGCCCATGCCGCTTGAGCGCCGCAGCCACAAACGGATTGGTCATGCCAACCACCGAGCGGTACCAGCGCGGTGGCGCCCCGGCGATGGCGGTCAGCGCCTGCTGGCAATGGCCGATTTCACGTGCCATCTGCACCGGACCCAGCGCCCAGAAGCGCGCCTGCGGGTGGGAATGGCTGTGATTGCCAAGGTCATGGCCGCGCCGCAGCACCTCGTGCACCAGCTCCGGGCGGGCCTGCGCGCGCTCGCCGACCATGAAAAAAGTGGCCTTGGCGTCGTGCCGATCGAGCAGATCGAGCACCGCCAACGTCTCCGCAGACGGGCCGTCATCAATTGTCAGCCACACGTCCTGGCCGGGCGCGCGACTGGTCACCGGTGCGTAAAAGCGGCTGTTGGGGAGGAATACCGGTACGACGAACAGCGCGTGACTGAGCAACAGCAAGGGCAAACCCCACATCCAGCCCAGCCGCCACCACAGCAGTGCAACCAGCAATTGCGAGACAAGCAGCCAGGGCAGCCAACGCCAGGGGTGTACGGGAATGCGATGCAGGGTTTCCGGGGCAGTCATTCCCTATGATGCCATGCAGCGTAGAATCAGCTGGTCTACGACCACTTATACGAGTTCACGATGTCCCTGGACCCCGCCCTGCGTTCGCGCATTGAATCCATCCTCGGCGCCGACCGCGTCGTCCTGTTCATGAAGGGCCAGCCGACCATGCCGCAGTGCGGCTTCTCGGCCAAGGCTGTTGGCGCGCTGCAGGACCTGGGCGTGCAGTTCGGCCACGTCAACGTGCTGGCCGACCAGGAAATCCGTGAAGGCATCAAGGCCTACGGCGACTGGCCGACCATTCCGCAGCTGTACGTGGACGGCGAGCTGATCGGCGGCAGCGACATCATCCTGCAGATGGCCAGCAGCGGCGAACTCAGCAGCCTGCTCGGCCTGGCCGCGCCGGACCGCACCCCGCCGTCGATCACCGTCACCCCGGCCGCCGTTGAAATGCTCAAGGGCGCACTGGCCGACTCGCCCGGCGCTGCCCTGCAGCTGAGCATCGACGCCAGCTTCCAGCCGAACTTCCAGCTGGCCCCGTTCGACGACAATGCCATCGCTGCCGAATCCAACGGCCTGCGCGTGCAGTTCGATTCCTCCAGCGCGCGTCGCGCCAACGGCATCACCATCGACTGGGTCGACGACATCCGCGGTCAGGGTTTGGCGATCAACAACCCGAACGCACCCAAGCCGGTGCAGGATCTGGACGTGCGCAGCGCCGACGACCAGCTGCGTGCCGGTGCCATCACCGTGGTTGACGTGCGTCCGGCTGACGAACGCGCCATCGCCGCGATCAACGGCAGCTTCGAAACCTTCGACGGCGACAACCGCGCCAAGCTCGAAGCCCTGCCCAAGGACACCGCACTGGCGTTCCTGTGCCACCGTGGCGGCCGCAGCGCACAGGCTGCCGCGCAGTTCCTGGCACTGGGCTTCACCAATGTGTTCAACATCACCGGCGGCATCGATGCCTGGTCGGAGAACGTGGACAACAGCGTTCCGAAGTATTGATCGGAACACGCTGTAGCAATACGAAAAACGCCGGCATAGCCGGCGTTTTTTCTGCGTTGAACAAGCGCGGGAACGGCAGCCTGATAGCCTGCCTTGTAGGAGCGGCGTCAGCCGCGAAGCTGATAGAACATCGGATCGCAGAGGTAACGAGCACTGCAGCAATGTCAGCTTCGCGGCTGATGCCGCTCCTACATGCAAACCAGAAGCATGCAGCCTGTGCCCTTTTGTGGAAACGACATCAGCCGCAAAGCACTTGAGTGGTCAGATGACATTCGAACCCAATGCTGCACTGCATGCGTGCCGCGATGAGCAGTACCTGATGGACAGGCGTGTATCCAACAACGCCGTCAGCAACTCCAGTCCCTGCCGGGCGCTCAGCCAGCAAAGCCACCTTCAGCAAGGAAATGCAGTTCTTCCGCAGTCGGAATCCGCCCGAGTACCGCATTGCGGTGCGGAAAGCGGCCAAAGCGACGAATGACATCGCGATGTACTTCGGCGTACTTCAGGTACTCCAGATCACCTAGCACCTCGAACATCGCTACCGCGCGCTCCTGATCCTGCGGATCCTCGGAGTGCTCGAACGGCAGGTAGATGAACGCCCGCAGCTTGAGCGGCAGTTCGCGATCCCAACCTTCCTCGATAGTGCGGGTAGCGTAATGCCGCGCCAGCCCGTCGGTAGCGTAAGAGTGCGCGGTGCCGCGGAAGCAGTTACGCGGAAACTGGTCCAGCAGGACCTGCAGCGCCAACGCGCCCTCGGCATTCTCCAGCCAGTCCTCACAACCGCGCCTGGCAGCCTGGTAGTGCAGGTCCAGGAAGCGCTCCCGGAACTCGGCATCAAAGGCCTCATCACGCACAAACCAACGCTGCGGACCAGCCGCGCGCCAGAACTCAACTACCGAACTTGCAGTTTCCATTACTGATTCCTGGTTCACCACCTACTCTCAGGCGATGACACTTCCCACCTATGTCGTCGCATCCGGGGACGGGGCCTCAGCTGCTTGGCAGTAGCTTAATAGGCTACCCCACGCTATGAAATGAGGAAAAGGTGAAAAAACCTACCCGGGATTGGGACGTTGTCCGCATAAACCACCAACTCCATCCCAGGTTTTGAGATAGGGTTCCTATCTTTCGGGACTGTTACGACCCTCGGGGGGTACAAAGCATGCGCATAGGAATAGTGGTCGACTCGGCCTTCGACCTGCCCAAGGGCTATCTGCAACAGAACAACATCGTGCTGCTCCCGATCAGCGTACGGATCGGCGACACGGTGCTCCCCGACCACCGCGACGAGGAGTCCACCCTGGCCTTCCTGCAGGGGCCGCTGAGCGAGCGCAGCGCCGAAGCCGAAACCATCCCCTATAGCGCCGAGCAGATCCGTGATTTGTTCCTGAGCCATCTGGTCACCGATTTCGACCAGGTGTTCTGCATGACCATCACCCGCACCCGCAGCCCCATCCATGACAACGCGGTGCAGGCCGGCTACAGCATCCTCAACGAATACAAGCCCATCCGCCAGGCGGCCGGCCACAATTCGCCATTCAGCCTGCGCGTCATCGACACCCAGAATCTGTTCGCCGCACAGGCGGTGAGCGCGGTGGAAGCGGTACGCCTGCGCGACAGCGGTGCCACCGTCCCGCAGATGCGCGAACGCCTGGAGCTGGTGGCCAGCAACGTGCACGGCTACATGGTCACCCGCGACCTCTACTACCTGCGCGCCCGCGCCCGCCACAAGGGCGACCGCAGCGTAGGCCTGCTCAGCGTCGCCCTGGGCAGCGCGCTGGACATCAAACCCGTCCTGCATGGCTACCGTGGCAATACCGAGCCGGTGGCCAAGATCAAGGGCTTCGACAACGCGGTGCAGGCGCTGTTCGACTTCGTCGGCAGGCGCGTGCTGCACGGTTTGATGACCCCGGTGGTCTGCGTCAGCTACGGCGGCCCGCTGGACGAGTTGCGCGCCCTGCCCGGCTACCAACAACTGCGCGATACCTGTGACCAGCACGGCGTGGCCCTGCTGGAAGCGGTGATGAGCCTGACCGGCATGGTCAACGTGGGCAAGGGCGCAGTGACCATTGGCTTCGCCGATGAGCCGCATACCTTCGGTAGCTGATCAAGCTGCATCATCTGGACAGAATCACTACATCAGACGCGCTAGTCTGACGCTCTACCAAGGAGGCTCCCATGTCCGTGCTCTATTCCATCTCGCTGCCCGATCCGGCCAAGGCCCGCGGCACCGACCCACGCCTATCGTTCACTGCCAGCGGCGCGGATGCCTTCGCCGAGCAACTGCAGGCTGCGCTGCGTACGCCGGAGCTGTTCGAACGTTGGAAGGCCACCCAGGACGAGCCCGATGACGTGGACCCCGGCCTGGGCGCGGTTGACCCGAACGCCACGGTCACCGGCAAGCAGTCCGACCTGCGCATCGACCTGGTCGCCAATACCAGTCTGCCCGGCGACCTGTTCAAGCAGCGCCTGCGCATGCTGGCCGGCAGCCATTGGGAACTGCGTGATGTGCGCTGAGTGGTGAGAACACCGGTACTGCTGTCATGGAGCGGCGGCAAAGACGCCGCCTGGGCACTGCACGAACTCCAGCAACGCGATGGCATCGAGGTTGTCGCGCTGCTGAGCACGCTGACCGAAGGCTATGACCGCTCCTCGATGCAGGGCGTACGTCGCGAAGTATTGCTGGCCCAGGCAGACGCTGCCGGGTTGCCGCTGCTGGAAAGCTGGATACCGCAGGTCTGCGACAACGCCGTGTACCTGCAGCGCATGACAGCGACGCTGGACAAAGCACAGCAGCGCTGGCCCGGCCTTGCGACCATCGCCTTCGGTGACCTCTTGCTGGAGGACATCCGGCTATGGCGCGAACAGCAGTATGCGGCGCAAGGCTGGCATACGCTGTTCCCACTATTTGGCCGCGACACTGCTGCGCTGGCGCGACAGATGATTGCGGATGGCCTACGCGCGCAGCTGTGCTGCGTGGACAGCGAGCGACTGGATGCCAGTTTTGCGGGCCGTGCATTCGATCAAGCATTGCTGGATGCATTACCGGCAAGCATCGATGCCTGCGGCGAAAACGGTGAATTCCACACCTGCGTAAGCGCAGGGCCGATGTTCCGCGCGCCATTGAGCATTGAACAGGGCGACACCGTGCTACGCGAGAACCGTTACGCCTACACCGATTTCACCCTGACTTTGTAGGAGCGGCGTAAGCCGCGAAGCCAGAGCTGCAAGAACAACAGCATTCCGTGCAATCGCAGCTGTGCTTGCAAAGCTGGGCATACGAGCTTCGCGGCTCACGCCGCTCCTACAAGAGAGGGCGCTGCATTTAACGATCATCAGAACCACGCCACCGCGCCGTCGCGTACCGACACCCGATTCCTGCCCGCACGCTTCGCCGCATACAACGCCGCATCTGCATCGTCCAGAAGTTGCGCTGTAGCTGCCTTGGCCGAAGCCTGCAGAAACGCCAAACCAACGCTGATACTGACCGGCCCTTCTGGCAACGCAAGCGTTTCGATGGCCAGCCGCAGCTTCTCCGCGAGAGCGATCGCATCTTCCCTTCCACAGTCCGGCACGATCACCGCGAACTCTTCTCCGCCATAGCGCGCCAGACAATCGCCCGCACGCTGGACATTCGCCTGCAGCCGCGCCGCAACCGCTTGCAGACAACGATCACCGGCCGGGTGGCCGTGCGCGTCATTGAATGCCTTGAAGTGATCGATATCGACCAGCAGCAGACCCAACCCGGCGCCACTGCGATGTACGCGGCTGGCCTCGGTCTGCAGGACCGCGTCGAACTGACGGCGATTGGCCACGCCGGTCAGACCATCCTGCCTTGCCAGCTGATCCAGTGCGGCCTGTCCCTCCAACAGGCCGATCTGCAGCAGCGTGCTGCGCAGGCTGAAGCCAATGGTTGCAACCACGAAGCCGGTCACCGCCAGCGTCCGCGCATGGTCCACCACCAAGGTACCCACCACCAGCAGCAACAGAGGCAGGATCATCGGACCGCCAGCCTGCACCAACCGCGACAGCCGCGGATCCGGCACGAAGACCGGTGCCGATACCTTGCGCACGGCCAGCAACATCAACAGGAGAAATGGCAGATCGATCAGCAGATCGTTGTATGCGCCGAAGGAATCTTCAGACGCAAAGTGGTTGATGTACCCGGCCACCAGCAGGTACGCCAAGGCATACAGCGCCAGCGCACGGAAAAAAACACGCCACTCCGGCACATCACCGGCCAGCCAGCGCACGGTTGCGAAGCTGGCAATGCACAGGTTCTGGATATCAAACATGTAGCGCATGTTGCTCATCGCCTGTTCGTCTACATCGACGCGGTCGGCGAAGAAGCCGGTATGCACGAAGAACAGCACGCCCAACAACGCCGCCATCGCCGCATCGATCAGGCTGATGCTGGCGCGCTCGCGCCGTGCGCGGGCCAGGATGAACACCAGCGGCACGGCGTAAAGCACATACAACAACATGCTGGCCCGAGGCGTGATGTCGGCACGGCCCGCCCCCAGTGCATCGACCAGATTGAGGGCCATGCCGCCGGCCCATAGCAGCATCGCCAGCGCCGTCGCGTACCAACCCAATGCCGCCCTATCCTGCCGAGCACGCCAAACGCAGCTGCAGGCAGCAAGCAGCGGCGCTGCCACCAGGAAGATGAAGGAGCCAGTGCCGGCTGGCCCCGACCCAACAGCGAGGACCAAGCCATGGCAAAGGATGAACAGCAGGACCAGCACTAGCGGCATGGATTCCCCATCGGACAGGCGCCATGCCCGCACGATAGCGCGACGGCCACTTCGACAACGTGACCCAGACCCCGCCACCGAAACCCGACCCGTAGTGCCGAGCCATGCTCGGCAAGTGCCTTCCAAGCGAAACACCAACCCCTCCCCAGCCCTCCCCTTCGCTGCGCGAAAGGGAGGGAGCAGAGCGTAGTGCCGAGCGATGCTCGCCTGGGCCTTCCTGTAGTGCCGAGCCATGCTCGGCAGAGGCTTCCTGTAGTGCCGAGCCATACTCGGCAGAGCCTAGCTGGTAGAGCCCCAGCCGAGCATGGCTCGGCTCTACCAAAACCGCCTCAGCGCATCGCCTTGGCGTGGTGCGCGATGTGATCGCCGATGAAGCTGCTGATGAAGTAGTAGCTATGGTCATAGCCCGGCTGCATACGCAGTTCCAGCGGATGCCCCGCAGCTTCGCATGCTGCCCGCAACAACTGCGGGCGCAACTGGTTATCAAGGAACTCATCAGCGCCGCCTTGATCGATCAACAGCGGCAGCTTTTCCTGCGCATGCGCAACCAGCTCGGTCGCGTCATACGCCTTCCAGACCTCCTGATCCTCGCCCAGGTAGGCCGCAAACGCTTTCTGCCCCCACGGCACCTGCGACGGCGCCACAATCGGCGAGAACGCCGACACGCTGCGATAGCGGCCCGGGTTCTTCAGCGCAATCGTCAGCGCACCATGACCACCCATCGAATGCCCGCTGATCGCGCGTACATCGCTGGCGGCAGGATCGGCTTCCACCCACGCCGGCAGCTCGTCGACGATGTAGTCGTACATGCGGTAATGCCGCGACCACGGCTCACGGATCGCGTTGAGGTAGAAACCCGCGCCCTTGCCCAGGTCATAGCCCTCGGCATCGGCTACTGCATCACCGCGTGGGCTGGTATCCGGCGACACCAGGATGATGCCGTGCTCGGCCGCATAGCGCTGTGCGCCGGACTTGGTGATGAAGTTCTGCTCGGTGCAGGTCAGGCCGCTCAGCCAGTACAGCACCGGGCAGGGGCCGTGCTCGGCCTGCGGCGGCAGGTACACGCCAACCGTCATCTCGCAACCCAACACCTTGGATTCGTGCCGGTAAACGTCCTGCCAGCCGCCGAAGCAGGCGCGGTGTTCGAGTCGTTGCATGGTTTTTGAATTCCTGATGTTGAGTTGCGTGATATTTGCGACTGATAGAACGCCAGCTTCGCGGCTTACGCCGCTCCTACAACATGGGCGGTGATCAGTAATGGATGACCGAGCGGATCGACTTGCCTTCGTGCATCAGGTCGAAGGCCTCGTTGATCTTGTCCAGTTCCATGGTGTGGGTCACGAACGGCGCGAGCTCGATGTCGCCCTTCATCGCATCCTCGACCATGCCCGGCAGCTGACTGCGACCCTTCACACCACCGAACGCGGTGCCCATCCACTTGCGACCGGTCACCAGCTGGAACGGACGGGTGGAGATTTCCTGACCCGAGCCCGCCACGCCGATGATCACGCTCTGGCCCCAGCCACGGTGCGCGCATTCCAGCGCAGCGCGCATCACATTGGTGTTGCCGATGCACTCGAAGCTGTGGTCCACGCCCCAACCGGTCATTTCGACGATGACCTGCTGGATCGGCTTGTCGTGCTCCTTCGGATTGACGCAGTCGGTGGCACCAAACTGCTTGGCCAGCTCGAACTTGGACGGGTTGGTGTCGATGGCGATGATGCGACCGGCCTTGGCCTGGCGCGCGCCCTGGATCACTGCCAGGCCGATACCACCCAACCCGAACACCGCGACACTGTCGCCTTCGGCCACCTTGGCGGTGTTGTGCACAGCGCCAATACCGGTGGTGACGCCACAGCCCAGCAGGCAGACGTGCTCCGGATTGGCTTCCGGGTTGACCTTGGCCAGTGATACTTCGGCCACCACGGTGTACTCGGAGAAAGTGGAGCAGCCCATGTAGTGGTAGATCGGCTCGCCGTTGTACGAGAAGCGGCTGGTGCCGTCCGGCATCACGCCCTTGCCCTGGGTGGCGCGCACGGAGGTACACAGATTGGTCTTGCCGCTCTTGCAGAACAGGCACTCGCCGCACTCGGCCGTGTACAGCGGAATGACGTGATCACCGGCCTTCACCGAGGTGACGCCCTCGCCCACTTCAACCACGATGCCGGCGCCTTCATGGCCCAGCACGCACGGGAACAGGCCTTCCGGGTCGTCACCGGACAGGGTGAAGGCATCGGTATGGCAGACGCCGGTATGGGTGATCTTGACCAGTACTTCGCCTGCCTTCGGCGGCGCGACATCAATCTCGACGATCTGCAAGGGCTGGCCCGGGCCAAAGGCAACGGCGGCACGTGATTTCATGACTTTCTCCTGCTGGAATGACGAAGACGACGCAAGGCGCCGCCGGAATTATTTGAGATAGGAACGGATCAAGCTGGACATCTCGGCAACGCGTGCAGCGCGCTGCGCATCGGAGCGTGCCGGCTGGCCGAATTCCTCGCGCAGATGCGCCTCCATCACCTCGGACATCAGCCCGTTGACTGCACCGCGGATGGCCGCGATCTGCTGCAGCACCGGATTGCAATCAGCGCCGGCTTCCAAAGCCCGCTCCAGCGCATCGCACTGGCCGCGGATGCGTTTGACCCGGGCCAGTACCTTTTTCTTCTCTTCGGGGGAGTGCGGCATGGCTGCGCTCGTATCCTGTACTGGGGGATAGTATATTTTGGAACCATTGAAAACGCCAATCGACCGGTTTCCTGTGCGAATGGCGCCACCGTCACCTTACAGCGCGCTCGTCCATCAACTGCGGTTTTACAGGCCATTGCCTGCTCCAATCCCCCATTCAGGCCAGGCGAACGAGCCACCACGACCAAACCTGCTGGAAGTGCCTGTCACTCAATTCGCACATGGTCGTCCACGGCTGGTTGCCAAGCTTCGCTGCCCAAGAAAAGTTGGATGCTATCCGCGTAACTCAAGTAGTCTTGGCAAGACAATCCAGACATCACCAACTTGAGCTACCAAGTCGACAAAAGCCCTGACCTTCCAATGAGGGTGGCCATTACCGAAGACGACGCGGTGCTGCTTGAACGCATCCTGCTTCCTGGCCTGCGTGACTATGGCTTCGAGGTGGACGGTTTCAATGACGCCACCGGGCTCTACCGCAGCCTGCTGACCAAGAAATTCGACGTTGTGATCCTGGACATCGCCCTGCCGGGCGAGGATGGCCTGAGCATTGCGGCGCACCTTCGCCAGATACAACCCGGGCTCGGCCTGATCATGCTTACCGGTACGGAAAGCAGGGACAACCACCTCCAGGCAATGCGCCACGGTGCGGATGCCTACCTCTCGAAGCCGGTCGACATCGACATCATTGCGGCCACGCTGCACAGCTTGTCACGCCGCCTTGACCGCACCCCGAAGAACGGGCATGACACCGACACTGCGGGCGCCAATGAGCATTGGGTACTGGTATCCGATGACTGGTGCCTTGTGCCCCCATCCGGGCGCATCATCGCCCTGACGACTCCGGAACGATCACTCCTGAGCCTGCTCAATACCAACCGTGGACAGACTGTCGAGAAGGAACGCCTGATCGAGGCATTGACAGACAATGCCTCCGACTTCGATCCGCATCGCCTCGAAGCCCTGGTGCACCGGATCCGCCGGAAAGCCGCCAGCGCGGCACCCGGGTCGCCGCCCCTGCCGTTGTTGTCTGTTCGCGGAAAGGGCTACCTGCTCGCCAACTGAGTGCATCGAACTTCAGGGCAGAGGGACCAGCGGGAGAAGTATCTTCACCGTGCTTCCCTGCGGTTGCCGGGCAGCAAGTTCAACGCTTCCACCCGCTTCAAGGACCATGTCCATCACCACCGGCAAGCCCAGGCCGGTTCCCAAGCCAACAGGTTTGGTGGTGAAGAACGGATCGAACGCCTTTGCTCGAATGGCCTCTGTCATGCCGTGGCCATCATCCTGCAGCGTCAGCGAGACCCACGCTTCCCCTTCCCGTTCGGCGTTGACCTGGAAAGTACCCGCGCCGGGAATTGCATCCCTCGCATTGGCAGCGATGTTGAGGATGACCAGCCCGAAGCGGTCAGCATCCATGCGCACCGGCAAGGCCTCATCACCGCAGTCGAGTTGCAGCTGCACGCGCCCACCAAAGAGCTGCTTCAGCATCGGCGACAGCTCACCGAGCGAAGCGCGCACATCGAAAACCTGTGGACGTGCCACGTCCTGCCTGCTGAAATTCAACAATTTCCTGCTGATCGCCAGCCCCCGCTTGGCAGCGAGCTCAACGTCCTCCAACGCGCCATAGAGCGCCGTCGCCCCCTTGTCTGCCAAGCGCTCGCGCTGCGCCGCCTGACCCAGGACTATCCCGAGTACGTTGTTGAAGTCATGTGCCACGCCGCTGGCAAGGCGCCCAACCGCTTCCATCTTCTGGGCGTGAATCAACTGCTCGCGGGTACGTTCACGCTCTGCGACCTCCTCCTGGAGCCGGCTATAGGCCAGCTCCAGTTCGCGGCCACGGGCATTTGATTCCTCCAGGCTGTTGCGCAATGCAGCCACGGTCCGATCCAAGGCAATCGCAATGATCAACCAGATCCCGGCCAACGAAACCGCCTTGCCGACTCCCGCGACCGACGCCGCGCCGCCTCCGAGATTTGCCCGCAGATAATCCGCAAGCAGCGTCGCCGCCAGGATGGCAACGCAGGTCGCGTAGGTGATCCACAAGGTCCGCCGCCCCAGGACCAGACCTGCAAGCGCCAGCAGGATCATCGGCATGGGATCGAAGCGCAGACCGAGCATTCCGGTCGCGGTGTAGATGACCGCCATCGACAACAACACCACGCCGAGGAACAGGTGCATGCCACGACGGAACCGCCCCGTTCGGATCAACCAGACACAGGCCCATGCTGCCGACGTCATCAACACGTCTGTCGTCAGGTCGGCGAGCATGGCGCTGCGTGGCGGCAAATCAGCCGACCAACGCCCGCTCAGCACCGCATAGAGATACAGCGACTTGTTGAGCGGGATGAAAACGCCAAGGAAGATCAGCAATACCTGCAGGAACGGCGCATTGCGCCGATCGACCGGATCCTGCACCGGGATGTCGGAAAGCCAGCGCTGCACCGGCCTGAGAATAGCTAGCTGCTTGATAAGGAATCTCCTGACACCTGGCCTACGCGCGGAGCAACCGACACCGGCGTCCGTCCCTCCGGCTTTCCTCATCGTTTCTCACCTGACCAGGTGAAGAACGATGCGTGTATTCCACGAACCGCTTTTGTAGCTTACGTTCAAGACCTCCTTCCTGTCGCGAAGGAGTAACCGATACGAGGTACAAGGGCTACCGCAGACGATGTCGCCTCTACAGCTGCAGCGCCACAGCTGGACACGACCTCATGCGATATACACAAACCAACGTTTCCCAAGGACGCCTGCGACCTTCTCCAGGAACTCAAGGTCCGTCGCGCCCAGAATATCCAAACGCTGCCTGACAAACTCTGCAGGCATGTCCAGCCTTCGTGACAGGGAATGATACGAGACGTCCTTTTTGATCATCTCGTTCAGAACAATGACCTTCAAGGATTCCCCCAGTGACAAACGCGCAGCCATCTCACCACGTAGCTTGCCTCGCGGCAACGGAACAGGCCTGGAGGAGGCCGCGCGCTCCTGTACAGCCAATCTCAGGGCAGCATTGATTTTCTCTTCCGAGAATATGGGGCCCATTACGCACACCTCCGGCCAATCCGCGAGCTGGAGCTGAAAACTCAAGGGCGTTCCAAGCGACCTTACTGGATAGATAAGCATATGCCCTGCCGCATCCATGGATATTGGTACTGCTTCCCGAGTTGCCAGGGCTGCACGCCCAACCTCTCCTCGCCAATTACCACATTACATACGCGTTCTGGATCAATTTGATGAAGCACGCAAGCATTGATCAGCTGAAAGTTCTGATTGACTCCCTGGACGACATTTCACTGAACGCAGGCAGTCGAATTGAAATCCTGCAGAAGATCAGGCAATCAGCTGCCAGCCTCTACTTCAATGGTTCGAACAATTGTGTCGACCATTGCGACCAGATAGACGTGATGGTGCTGGCAGCAATTGAAGTTGCGTTGCTCCCATTCGAACGGGATCCGCTTGGCCATTCCAGTGCAGCCCTACTCCCCGCTGCGGAATATATCCAGCCATAGCGCAGGTAACACGCATGCTTTCTCATGAAACCGGTGATAAATGATGAGCATCCTGACCACGGCCAAGCAACGCCAGGATTCCAGCGATCCGTGTCGCGTGCGACGGCAGAACTGGACGTTTCACCACCCGGAGACAGGCTACCGAACGGGCGATCTCCCATCGCAGCCCGCCGGTTTCCGCTGCCAGGCGCCCCAACCTGCAAGAACGAACTCCCGGTCGACCATGCCCAAGAATCCGCGTCTGGACAACGAAGCGAATCTCCTCATCGACAGGATCACCCGATGCCTCGCCGAAGCCAGGCCACTGGACCCTGCGACTTCCGGGCTGCTTGAGGATGTAGCCGCTCATCTGCAACAGGTTCTGCTCGCCGATCCTGCGCAACGGCCATGTCCTCCATTGCGCGTGAGAACCATGCGCGAGCTGCAACCGGTACTGACCGCACTCAGGGAAAGATGCATCACAGAAGCAGCTACCGCTGCATTGGGAGCCGCTGCCGGACCCTGGCTGAGCGCCCCCGAGACCCTGGCCGGTGCCAGCCGTCTTGATGTCTCCAAGGAAAGCCGTGCGCAGCTTCTACGGATGCGTGCGGCATTGAGCAACGCCAAAGGTATTCATCGACGCTGCCATAGCCGTTGACGAGTCCACGCGCATCTCCCGTCTTTCAGGGAAAGCCCGCGCGTGAAATCCCCCGACCAACGTCGAAACCAGTTCCCTGATCAGAGGACCATCCACATGACTGAGCATTCCCTGAAAAACAAAGTCGCGGTAATCGCAGGCGGCGGCAAGAACCTTGGCGCCTTGGTGGCCCATCAGTTTGTCGATGCAGGGGCCCGCGGGATCGCCATCCACTACAACAGCGACTCCTCGAGAAAGGATGCGGAGAGAACGGCCGCCGAACTGAAAGCAAAGGGGGCGGACGCCATCCTGTTCCAGGGTGATCTGGCGGTAGTCGCAAACAATGTGCAATTGTTCGAACAGGCCAAAGCCCATTTTGGCCAGGTCGACGTCGCGATCAACACCGCAGGCGTGGTGATCAAGAAGCCGATCTCCGAGATCACCGAGGCGGATTACGACAAGAGCTTCGATGCCAACGCCAAAGCTGCTTTCTTCTTCATACAGCAGGCAGGCCGGGTACTGGCTGATGGCGGCAACATCGTCACCATCGTCAGCTCGCTGCTGGCCGCATACACACCGTTCTATGCGATCTATCCCGGCAGCAAGGCGGCAGTTGAACATTACACCCGCGCGGCCTCCAAGGAATTCGGCGACAGGGGTATCTCGGTCAATGCCATTGGGCCTGGCCCAATGGATACCCCGTTCTTCTACGGTCAGGAACAGCCTGATGCAGTGGCCTATCACAAGTCCGCGGCCGCACTGAGCAAGTACAGCAGGACCGGGCTAACCGATATCGAGGACATCGCCCCCATCGTCAGGTTCCTGGTAACGGACGGTTGGTGGATCACCGGGCAGACGATCTTCGCCAACGGCGGCTACACGACGCGGTAAGCCTTCAGTGATGGGTCTCCACCGTACGCGGCAAGGACGTCGCAGGGAGTCTGAGCGTATTCTCCTCAGCGCAGACGCACCGCCAGGCGGGGCCAAGCCCGGCCACGCCTGAACCCGTTTCCAGGGAGAAGTGAGCATGCATGTCGTTCTGGTGATCATCGGTGGTTTGATTCTTCTTGGCCTGTTCCTCCTGTTTGGCTGGCTGTGGGCCGCCACCACCGCCGGCATGGCATTGGCAGCCAAGGCGTTCATTCCGGTCTGGCTGGTGGTTGCAGCGATCAACATGTGGGTGGGCGTTGCCCATGCCGGGTACAGCTTCCGCGAGGAGTTGCCCATCCTGGTGCTGGTCTTCGCCGTACCCGCGATCATCGCCTGCGTCGTGGCCTGGCGGCTCTCACTGTCATGAAGCCGGTGACGACCGACGTGCCTGCCACACAATTCCCCAGCCATCCGCTGCTGCGTCGTCGCGACGGGCACCATGCGCGCGTGACCTATGAAGAACTGTTCTTCGACCTGGTCTACGTGTTCGCGGTGACGCAGCTCAGCCATGAGCTGCTGCACAACCTGACCACTGCCGGCGTGGTCGAAACGCTGATCCTGTGGTTCGCGGTGTGGCTGGGCTGGCAGTACACCTGCTGGGTCACCAACTGGTTCGACCCGGAGACACCGCGCATCCGTGGCTTGATGTTCGTGACCATGCTGCTTGGGCTGGTGATGGCCGCAAGCATTCCCATGGCCTTCGCTGACAGAGGCCTGGTATTCGCCGCCGCCTATGTGGCAATGCAGGTGGGTCGAACCGCCTTCATTGCACTGCAGTTGCCGGCCGGCCATCCGCTGGCGCCCAATTACCGGCGCATGCTGGGCTGGCTGCTGATCTCGGCAGTGTTCTGGTTGTCCGGGGCGATGGTGCAGCATGAGGCCCGCGCATTGTTATGGCTGGTCGCCGTACTGTGTGAATACGTATCGCCGATGTTCGGCTTTGCCCTGCCTGGCATGGGCCGCTCGCGCACGCGGGATTGGACCATCGAAGGTGGCCACCTGGCCGAGCGCTGCCAGCTGTTCGTGATCGTGGCACTTGGCGAAACCCTGCTTGCCAGCGGCGCCACGCTTGCCGGAGCCGCCGAATGGGATGGCCCTGTCGTGCTTGCATTGCTGGCCACCTTCCTTGGCACCTTGGCCATGTGGTGGCTGTACTTCGGCACATCGAGCAAGGATGCAACCAACGCAATTTCGCACTCGGACGACCCCGGCCGCATCGGCGCCTACTTCCACTACGTCCACGCCATTCTCATCGCAGGTGTCATCGCCTCGGCGGTCGGCAACGATCTGGTGCTGGCACATCCACACGCCCATCCGGCCACCGCACAGATCGCAATTCTGCTGGCCGGGCCCGCGATCTATCTGCTCGGCAGTGCCGCTTACAAGCGAATCGTCTATGGCGCCATACCGATATCCCACCTGATAGGCGCGCTGCTGTTGCTGGCGCTGGTACCGGTTGGCCTGCTTGCAGACATGCTACTGATGGGCTGGCTGACCACGGCGGTCGTACTGATCGTCAGCTTCTGGGAGGCACGTCGGCTTTCACGGCGGCGCGGCGCAGAACAGGATTGAATGCATGCGCCTTGAAGCGCCGCACGAAGGCATCCTGCGCAAGATCGACGGCATCGGCGGTGTTGCCCGGCCGATGCCGAAGCCAACTGCCCAGACAGCCGCAGTGATCGGCGCGCAGGGTTTCAACCTGTCGACGGGCAATGAGCTCGATTGCGGCCACAGCCCCTGCCGATGCAGATCACCGAACCAGGTCATCAGCAAGCATCCTTCGGGTCGTTGATCCGGCTGCATGTTCCGCCCCGTCGGAATCGCGGGCCGACAACTGGCCTGGGCTGGCCGCCTGCCCGCACTGCCACAGCAACGCGCTCCACTAGCGCGGCCCCAATCCCCGCAACATCAGCTCCAATGCGGCCGCGCATTTGCGCAGGCGGACATCGGCATCAGCGCCTTCCGCTATCCAGAAGGCAGCCTCGGCCAGACTGCCGTAGATCAGCGATGCCAAGGCCTGCGCGTCCACTTCGGCAACAACGCCCAGGCGAACCAGCTCCTCGATCAGGTGCTGCATCGAGTCCACGCAATGCCGCTGCGAATCCAGCGATGCACCGCCGAGCACAGCGCGCGCATCGCGCAGGACGATGCGCTGGATCTCCGGTTCAAGCGCCATGTCCAGATAGGCCCGGCAGCGCTGCTGGAAGCCCAACCAGGGATCACTTGCGGCACTGCTGATGGCCTGCAGCCGCGCATCTGTTTCCGCATCGATCTGCTCGACCACCGCTGCCAACAAACCCTTCTTGTCGCCGAAGTGGTGGTACAGCGCGCCACGGGTAAGCCCCGCCTGTGCGGTCAGCTCATCCATCGACGCGTCCGCATAGCCGCTTTCGGCGAAAACGCGACGGGCGGTGGCCAATAGCAAGGCACGGGTTGCCTCCATTTCAACGCGGGTGCGGCGGACCACGGCAATCTCCTTTCATACGCAACGTATGTTTATTTACATTCACGGCGTATGTATGTAGCCTTTTACATACGCCTTGTATGTATTATTGCGGCCAGCCAGTGCCATGGCAAGCCGCAACCCGTCGGAGACCCCAATGGCCACTGCTTATCGCGCCCTCTTCGCTGCACCCGGCACTTCCGGGTTCGCTCTGGCCGGGCTATTGGCCCGGCTGCCACTGCCCATGACCGGCATCGGCATCATCACCTTGCTGGCGCAGCTACATGGCAGTTACGCACTGGCCGGCGCGGTGTCGGCCACCTTTGTGCTGGTCTATGCGCTGGCCTCGCCGCAGATCTCGCGTTGGGTGGACCGCTACGGCCAGGCAAAGGTGTTGCCGTTGGCTTCGGCCGCGAGCGTTGCAGGCATGCTGCTGCTCATCGTAGCCAGCCATTGGCAGGCGCCGGATTGGCTGCTGTTCCCTTGCGCCGCCTTGGCCGGATGCATGCCCAGCATGTCGGCGATGACCCGGGCCCGTTGGACCGCTCTCTACCGCGGGCAGCCGCAACTGCAGACGGCCTACTCATTGGAAACAGTGTTCGACGAAATGAGTTTCATCGCCGGGCCACCGATGTCGGTTGGCCTTTGCGTTGGCCTGTTCCCGCAGGCAGGCGTGCTGCTGGCCGCACTGCTGCTGGCCGTAGGCGCGGCTGCGCTGGCAATGCAGCGGGCAACGCAACCGCAGCTCGCCCCGCATGCCGCAGGCAAGGCCAATCGGTCGGTAATGACGATAGCGGAAGTACGAGGACTGGCACTGCTGATGGTCGCAATGGGCATGATCGTTGGAACCATCGACATCACCAGCGTGGCCTTCGCCGAACAGCACGGCCACCCCATGGCTGCCAGCATCGTGCTGTCTGCCTATGCACTGGGCTCCTGCGCGGCAGGCCTCATGTTTGGTGCGCTGAAACTCAGAACCCCTTTGCACCAATTGCTGCTGTGGGGCGGCGCCGCGACAGCACTGACCACACTGCCCTTGCTGCTGGTGACAAACCTGCCAGCGTTTGCAGCAAGCGTGCTGCTGGCGGGCATGTTCTTCGCACCAACGATGATCGTGGTGATGTCGTTGGTAGAGCGCAGCGTGCCGGAGCAACAGCTGACCGAAGGCATGACCTGGCTGCTGGCCGGACTGAATATCGGCGTCGCATCAGGCGCCGCAGCAACCGGGCAACTTGTGGATCTGGCCGGCGCCCAGGCTGGCTTCGCCATCAGCGTTGGTGCTGGTGCTGCAGTGTTGCTGCTGTCGATCTGGATCAGCCGACGCCTACGTCCCTGCCTGCAGCATTCCGCCAACGCTTGTTGACGCTGCCGACACATCTTCCTTCAGGAGCAAACCATGCAAACCCAATCCTCCACGGCAGCCGCCGTGGCACACCCGTGGCTGGCAGTTCTTGCCATAGCCCTGGCAACCTTTTCGGTAGTCACCACCGAGATGCTGCCAGTCGGCTTGCTTACCCCCATCGCCGCCGATCTTGGCATCTCCACCGGCAACGCGGGATTGCTGATATCGGCACCCGCATTGCTGGCCGCATTGTTCGCGCCGTTGGTGGTGATTGCCGCTGGTGGTATCAACCGCCGCTACATTCTCTGTGCGCTGCTGGCCTTGCTGGTGGCGGCCAATGCAGCGTCCGCGATCGCACCGAGCATGCAATGGATGCTGGCTGCCAGATTGCTGGTGGGCGTGTGCATGGGTGGGATCTGGGCAATTGCGGGCGGGCTGGCGATGCGATTGGTGTCCGCGCAGCGCGTGGGGCTGGCCACCTCGATCATCTTCGGTGGCGTCGCCGCCGCCTCCGTGCTTGGCGTTCCGCTGGGCGCATGGGTCGGTGAGCTGCTTGGATGGCGTAAGGCGTTCGCGGGCATGGCGCTACTTAGTGCCACCGTGCTGCTGCTTCAGCTTGCCGTGATTCCCTCGCTGCCAGTCGTAGCGTCGATGCAACTGCGTCACTTCGCAGAACAACTGCGCAATCCACGCGTGCGACTCGGGCTGGGGGTGACGCTGCTGTTGGTGACCGGCCACTTCGTGGCATTCACGTTTGTCCGGCCACTGCTGGAGCTGGTATCTGGCGTGGACGCCTCATGGATCGGCGGGCTGCTGCTTGCCTACGGCGTGGCCGGGATCGGCGGCAATTTCCTGGTGGGGCTGATCGCCTCGCGGCAGGTGTCCAGCACGGTGATGGCTATTGCAGCTGGCTTGCTGGCTACCTCAATCCTGTTTCTCTCCATCGGCGCTGCGCCACTGCAGGGAAGCATGCTGCTGTTGCTCTGGGGGCTTGCCTACGGCGGCGTGTCGGTTGGGCTGATGACATGGATGATGCTGGCGGCTCCGCGCGCAGTTGAGGTGACCAGTGCGCTGTACGTGGGTGTATTCAATATAGGCATCGCACTTGGCGCGTGGGGGGGCGGCCTGCTGCTGGACCAGCTTGGCCTGAGCGGCAACCTATGGGCGACGGCTGTGCTCGCTGCCAGCGCGTTGCTGCTGTGCATCGCTGGCGTTGATCGTGGTGGACGCCCCAACGTGGTTGACGGCAGTTGAACTCCCAACACGGGGGCCCGGCCATCTCGACCCGCGCCCCATGACAGGCCGCATCCGCCGATGCTCGCCGGCTCGCGCATGACCTCCGCAACTTGACGAAAGATTGGTTTTCTCAATACTTCGCCAATGCTGAGCCAACACTTCCTGTTCTTCTTTGCCATGCTCGGCGCCTTCATTGGCACCGTCCTGGCATCGTTCCTGTGGTGGCGGGCCAAGGGCGAGCCCAGCCAGCGCTGGTTGGCGCTGCTGATTCTGGTCGTAGGCATGCGCACAGGCAAATCGGTTGCTTACTACTTCTGGCCGGACATTCCCCGGGTGTTCCTGCAACTGGGTTTGACCGCCTGCTTCATGATCGGGCCGTGTCTGTTCTTTCTACTGCGTTCGAGCCTGGCCGGCACTCCCGGTCCACGGCTGGCAGACCGCTGGCACCTCACCGCACTGCTGGCCATTGTCATCGGGGTGAATGTATTCCTGCCCTACACCGGCCATCCCGAGCTGTGGCTGCATACCATCACCCCCGCCATTCAATATGTCTGGCTGGGCTATCTGCTGTTGGCCAGCGGGCTGCTGTACCCGCACCGTGCCCAGCTCAGCGGCACTCCCTCCGGCGCGCTGTTGCTGGGAGCGCTGCTCGGCGTGTGGCTGATCTGGGCCGCCTATTTCACCGCGGGCTACACCTCTTACATCGTTGGCGCGCTGTCCTTCACCTTCATCCTGGCCGCGAGCGTGCTGGTCTACCTGCGCCTGCGTTCCGGCCAGGCGCCGATCGAGCCCTACCAGGACCGGCGCATTTCCGAAGACGAGGCAGCACCACAACTGCAGGCTTTGGCCGAGCTGATGGCGCGCGAGCGCCTGCACCTGGACCCCGGGCTGACCCTGCCCCGTCTCGCCCGTCGATTGGGCATTCCGCAGACCCGGCTGTCGCAGCTGTTGAACGACAACAAGCAGACTTCGTTCAAACAATACCTGGCGCAGTTGCGTGTCATCGAAGCAAAAGCACTGTTGCTGCAGCTGCCGCCAAAGCCGCTGGAGCTGGTCGCCGAGGAGGCTGGCTTCCAATCGATGTCCACCTTCCACGCCGCCTTCAAAAAGCTGGAGGGCCTCCCTCCAGGGGCGTTCCGCGCAGCTGCCGGCAACTCCTGAAATTGATTCCAGCACTCCGGAATTACACAGCAAGACATTGATTTAAAAGGGTCGATATAGGCTGCAGGCTCACCCCAACGAGCCGGCGCCATGCCCTTACATCGACTCCTCAAACCGTTGCTGATCCTGCTGCTATGCGCATGGCAGGGCGGCATTTCCAACGCCGCGGCGAGCCCCGGGCCCGCCATGGAGCGGCCGCTGCCTGACACATCCGTGCACCAGGCCGGCAACAAGCAACTTGTCGCCAGCACCAGCCTGGCCGTCCCCAACAGGGCCGGACAACAACGCATCCTGTTCATCCTTGCCAGCAGCAAGGTGCACGGCAGCTCGAACATCCCGGCCAGCATCAGCTTCGGCGAGGTGGTCCACGCCTGGGATACGTTCCAGGCCGCTGGCTATGCAGTGGATTTCGTCACCCCTGACGGCGGCGACGTACCCATCCTCGACCCCTACGTGGGCAAGGAAGTGGAGCCGCGCCTGCAGGACGACCGCATCATGCGCGGCCTGCGCAACACCGCCACACCGGCGCAGATCGACCCCAGCCTGTACCGCGCCGTCTACTACGTCGGCGGCAGCAACGCCATGTACGGCGTGGCGGAGAACCGCGCCCTGCAGGACATCGCCATGCATGTCTACGAACGCAATGGCGGGGTGGTCTCGGCGGTGTGCCATGGCACGGCCGGAATCGTGAACCTCAAACTCGCTGGCGGCCAAAGCCTGCTCGCCGGCAAGCGCATCACCGGCTATCCCGAAGAACACGAAGACCGTAGCGCCGCCTACTTCAAGGAGTTCCCGTTCCAGATGCGGCAAGCGGTGCAGTCCCGTGGCGGCCTGTTCAACGTCGTGGACAGCAACGACCCCTATATCGAAGTCGACGGCCGGGTGATGACAGGCCAGAACTATCGGTCAGCGGCACCGCTGGCTGCAGCCGTGGTCGAAGCGCTGCGCAAGCTTCCCACTCCGCAGATCAGCCAGACCAGGAGGAATTGAGCAGCCAGAACTCCGACCACCTCCGATCACATCACCCACCCAACAACAGCAAGGACACCCATGAACACTTCAATCCGATCCACGGTTCTCGCCGCAGCCCTGCTCCTGCTCCCGACATCACTGATGGCACAAGGCAACGAGCGTGCCGAGGTTGATCGCGCCATGCAGACCCTGCTACGCGGCTTCGAAGCAGGCGATGCCAACCTGCTCAGCGGCGTACTGCGGAAAGACGGCGTGGTTATCGGCTATTCGTCCAATCGCGGTGCCGTCGTGATGGAGACCACGGAAGAATGGGCCAAAGGATTTCCCGGCAAGCCAGCGCCGGATGAGGCACAACGTCACCGCCAATACCGGATCCTGGATGTCACCGACAGCGCGGCCGTGGTCAAGCTCACGCTCGACTATCCGACATGGGACGGCTCGGACTACCTGGCATTGGCAAAGATCGACGGCAACTGGATGATTGTCAGCAAGTCATGGAGTGGAAAGCGCAAGACGCCGGCAAGCTGAGCGCCGCATTGCTGCTCGCCTGAGTTGCGTGGTGAAGCGCCCGGTGAAAACCGGGCGCTTCGTCCATGTGGTGCCGGCGGATCCGGATGCATGAACCGTCGCGCGGGCCGCCCCCTTCCTCCGCCGCCCAGCACCCCACCAGCGAGCCCTCCCCTCCCTGTGCAGGCGAGCATGACTTCTGGCAGGGATGTTAGGTGTTATACCCAACTATAGTATCAACACACTACCCACCAAAGGCGGCACGGACCGACGCATGCGCGCAATCCTGCTCCATGCATGGCGGGCCCAACAACATCAGCATCCAGGGGGAACCGATGAGTACAGGCACATTGAAGGTATGGCTGCTGGCAACGTTGCTGGCTGCTGCCAGCGCGGCTCAAGCCAGCGAAGTGATCGTGGACCGCGGCGCCTACAAGCTGAGTGCCGAGCAGTCGGGAACCGGGCCGGTCACGGTGGTTTTCGAATCGGGCTTCGGCCAGGGCAAGGACACATGGAAGGACGTGATCACTGCGCTTGGCCCCGGCTATCACAGCATCACCTATTCCCGCGCGGGGCTTGGCAAGTCGACCAGCGACGGCAAGCCCAAGGACATCGGCGCTCACCTCGTTGATCTCGGCGCCGTGATCAGTGACCTCGCCAGTGGACAGAAGATCGTGCTGGTCGGCCATTCGTATGGTGGATTGCTTGCCACCGAGTTCGCACGCCGCCACCCGCAACAACTGCAGGCGCTGGTGCTCGTAGACCCGGCCACGCTGGGCCAGCGACACGCGTTCAAACAGGCCGATGCAGCACGTGTACAAGCCGATGATGCCGCCCTGCTGGGCATGCTGTCGCCGCCCATGGCCGCCGACTATCGGGCATTGATCACCCAGCTTGATGCGCCTGACGCCCGCATGCCGAGCGCCATGCCGGACCTGCCGGTCGCGCTGCTCACCGCCACGCAGGTCGCCGCCGAACCCTTCGTTTTCGAGGAAACAGCCGCCGGCAAAGCGCTGTGGAAAGCGCAGCACGCCGCATTGTTCAGTGCCTGCGACCGTGGCTTCCACCGCTACTTCGTCACCGGCCACAACATCCATCGCGAGAACCCGGCAGCGGTTGCCGACGCTATCAAGGACATTGCAGGCCAGCATTGAGCCACCTGCTACGTGGCAGTGCTGCCTGCACAACGCAAAGCCCGTGCAATACCTCACCATCACCGTCACGCACGCGGCACCGATCGCAGTGCCGTGCCGCCATCGCCTTTGAATGATTGAAGAGACGCGAGCGAAATGAAGAGACTGGCAGCCTTGTTGATGCTTCTTCCGGCCCTGGCGCTTCCGCTATTGGTGCAATCGGAACCGCGATCGTCACAAGCGGTGCATGTGGAAAGGCTTGATGACTTCCTCAGCCATGTCGAAGACAACAATGGTGGCATCGGCAGTGTGTCCATTTTCAAGAACGGTCGCGAGGTCTATGCCAGAAGCTTCGGGCAGCAGAACATGGCCGGCGTTGCGCACGATGGGAACAGCAAGTACCAGATCGCGTCGGTAACCAAGATGGTGACCGCGATTGTGGCATTCAAGTTGATAGAAGATGGGCGTCTGAGTCTGGATGACAGGTTGTCCGACTTTTATCCTGATATGCCGTCTGCAAAGAAGATCACCATCAGGAACCTGTTGGGGCATTCCAGTGGGCTCGGGAATTTCGGCATAAAGGATGGCTCGCTTTGGTTGATTGACCCACACAGCCAGAGGGAGATCCTGGAGGAGATCAAGAGGCAGGGTGCGACGTTCGAGCCAGGTGAACGTGTCGCGTACTCCAACTCTGCGTACTTCCTGCTGAGGATGATCCTTGAGAGAGTCTATGGGCGCGACTATCACGATATCGTCGCTCAGGAGATTGCAGCGCCGCTGGGTCTAAAAAATCTCGCATCGACAAAGGCTCACCCCACCAACACCTTCAAGTCCTATACGTTCACGGGCCAGTGGGAGGAGATCAAGGATGTCGACTACTCCAACGTGATCGGCGTTGGTGATATCGCGGCCACCCCACACGACCTGAATGTGCTGATCACCGCGCTGTTTGAGTACAAGCTGCTGCGCAGGGAGACCGTGGAGCAGATGAAGCCGCGGCCGACTGGCAGCGATTGGGGACGAGGACTGGCCGAGTTCAACTACGGCGGGAATCACTTCCTAGGTCACGGTGGCGACGTTCTCGGCTCGCACTCGCGCGTGATCTACAACCCGAGCGATGGTGTGGCGATCGCATATTCGACCAACGGCGAGCGCATCCCGACCAATGATTTTCTGCAGGCAGTCGTGGATCTTTTCTACGGTCGCGAGGTGGTGTTTCCCGAGGTAAAGTAGACGGGAACCCGGGGGGGGCGGGGGGGGGGGGGGGGGGCCCCGGGGCCGGCCGGGGGGGGGGGGGGGGGGGGGGGGGGGGCCCCCCCCCCGCACGCAGCGGGATCGCGGGCAGCCTGGGGAGACGGCAGGGGCGGGGGGGGCGGGGG
>NZ_JBRRDW010000056.1:0-26498 GCF_056759895.1 Stenotrophomonas sp. STEN038 | reverse complement strand
CCCCCCCCCCCCCCCCCCGCCCGCCCCCCCCCCCCCCCCCCCCCGCCCCCCCCCCCCCCCGCCCCCCCCCCCCCCCCCCCCCCCCCCCCCCCCCCCCCCCACTACAGGTAACGCCCCAGCCGAGCATGGCTCGGCTCTACCGCTTCTGCTCCCTCCCTTTCGCATAGCGAAGGAGAGGGTTGGGGAGGGGGGCTTTTTGATTTGGCTGGTAACGCCCCAGCCGAGCATGGCTCGGCTCTACAGCAGGGTTGCTGCTGCAAGCCCCGCTACCGGTAACCCCCATGCCAACGGCGCGATCCAGCGCGGTCGGTACGGGTAGAGGCCGAACGCCAACAGCAGACCCGCGAAGGTCATCGCACCCAGCCACCAGACAGGCCCCAGCGCCCAGCCATGGCGCCACACGCACAGAGCGAACACAGCCGTCAGCAGACTCCAACCCAGCCAGCGCCACAGCCGCATGCGCGCGGCACTGGCGCCGGCCTTGCCGTGCAGCTCCAGCTGATGCTTCTCCATCGCCAATGACAAGGCAGCGAACGCTGCGAACGACAAACCCAAGGCAAGCAGCATCATGCGCTTGCCTCCGCCGCGACACTAGCCTGTTGCCGGCGCTTCTTCTCGGCGGCACTCAACGGCGGCTGCCAATGCTGCATGCGCCAGCCGCAGTACGCCAACATCGCGCCGAAGGCGATCATGGTCAGGTCGAAGCTCGCCAACACCCAGTCACCCGATGCAATGGTCGCGCCAAGATGCGCCTGCGTGGTGAAGGCATTGAGCAGGGGTATCAACGCGAACAATGCCGCGCCCACATACAGCTGCCAGGCCCACATGATCCGCTTTGGCCAGATGAAGGCCGCCAGCAGCGATGCTGCCCATGCATAGAAGAACACATTGACCTCGGCGTCGCTGCGCTCTGCCAACTGCACTGGGAGCAAACGGTTGCCCCAGAAGTAGGCGGCGAAGGCTATTGGCAGACCGGCGACGGCGCCGATGTTCAAGGCATCGACCAAGCGCAGGCCAAAACCGGTCTTGCCGGACTTGGCATGTTTGGGCCGCTCCTTCACCGCCCATAGCACCACACCGCTGGCCACCATCAGGCAGCCGATCAAACCCGACACGAAGAACAGCGCACGCAAACCCCAGTCGGCGAAGCGTGCCAGATGCAGCCCGTACATCACGCCACGGGTCTGCGTTGCACCACCGGCATTCGGGCTTGCCTCCAGTAGTTCACCACTGACTGCGTCATAGCGCAGCGACGGCGTGTCTATCGACAGGCGCTTTCCGTCGCGCTGCTGGATGTCGACCACTGCATTCGCCGCGCCGGGACGGTACACGGTGAAGCCACCGATGTCGGCGCCATTCCACTGTTTGCGCGCGCTATCCATCAGTTGCTGGATCGGCACGGGCACCGCCGTGCCTTGGCCCGGTGATTCGACTTCGGCCATGCGCGCGAAGGCCTCGCTGAAGAACGCATCCTCGTCATTCGGATAGGCCGATTTCACGCCCCAGGGCAGGTACAGGAACATCAAGGTGACGATGCCGGTGTAGGTGATCATCGCGTGATACGGCAGCGCCATCACCGCGCTCACGTTGTGGAAATCCAGCCACGAACGCAGGCCTTTCTGCGGACGGAAGGTGAAGAAGTCCTTGAAGATCTTCTTGTGGGTGATGACGCCTGTAATGATCGCTACCAGCATGAACATCGCACAGAAGCCAACGATGTAGCGCGCCCAGATCACCGGGATGTAGTGCAGGTCGAAATGCACGCGATAGAAGAAGTCGCCGCCGCGGGTTTCGCGCGCGGTGACTTCATTGCCGGAGTTGGGATCGACGGTGGCATCACCGAAGCGACCGCCGCCACGACGCCTGCGCTTCTCGCCTTCGACCGGTGGCTTGACCATCGATTCGGGGTTGCGCCAGAACATGCGCATCGCCGGATTGCGGGTATCGGGGAGGGTGACGCTCCAGCTCTCGGCCTGCGGCGCCTTGTGCTGCAGGAAGCTGAGCGCGCGGCTGGCGGCATCGTCGGCACTGACCATGCTGCGCGGCAATTCAGGCCGCATCCAACGGCTGATTTCCTCGCGGTAATAGCTGGCCGTGCCAGCCATGAAGATCAGCAGCAGCAGCCAACCTACCAGCAGGCCAGTCCAGGTATGCAGCCACGCCATCGATTGGCGGAATCCGTTCTTCATGCGGCAGCTCCCAACCACTGGGTGCCCAACCACAACAGCGCGGTCGGGATCAGGATGCCGACCCATGCACGCAGCGCGCTGCGGGTGGCGAATGCCCACAATGCGGCGCAGGCGCACAGCACGATGGCGACCAGCATGCCGGTCAATACCGCCTGGCTGCGGGCGATGGGCAAGGCCACGGCGAAGAACATCGAGCACGTGGCGGCCAGCGCGTAGCCGCCGATGATGGCGGCGAGCGAGCGCGACAACACGCCCAACCAAGGGCGTGCGAAGAAACTGCCAAGACGGGTGTACCAGGGGCTGGCGAGAGGCGTGCTGTCCACGGGAACCTGCAAAGTCGGATCAATACGGACGCCACCGGCAAAGCCGGTGGCGTGGAATAAGTCGGCCGTCCCTGGCCGCCACTGCCTGGCAGTGGTTCCCTGGAGGGATCAGAGCTTCCAGCGCAGGGTCAGCAGCACATTGCGTGGCTCACCCCAGTACACGCCGTTGTAGAAGCCCACGTTGCTGAAGTACTCCTTGTCCAGCAGGTTGTTGACGTTGAGCTGGGCGCTGAAGTTCTCGTTGAAGCGGTAGCCCGCAGACAGGTTGAGCAGGTAGAACGACTCCTGGGTGATGCGCGCGCTTACGGTGCGGCCACTGGTCAGGTAGTCGGCCGCAGGCTTGCTGCTGTTGCGCCAGATTTCGCTTTGCCAGGTGGCACCGCCGCCCAGCCAGAATCGACCTTCGACACCGCCCGGGCGCCAGCTGGTGTTGAGGCGGAACGTATCCACCGGGGTGGTGGTGTTCTGGCGCACGCCTTCCTGGCTGTAGCTGGTGGTATGGGCGAAGCCGGCCGACAGGTTCCAGTGCTCACCCAGGCTGCCCTGTGCTTCCACTTCCCAACCCTTGACCTTGTTGCCCTTGCCGGTGGAACGCCAAGCGGATTCCCCATTTGGCAGTGAGCCCGGCAGGACGCTGTCATCCGGCTCGGCGACGTTGTCCTTGACGCCCTTGAATACGGCAGCCGAGGTGTTGAGCAGGCCGTCGAAGAATTCCGCCTTGACGCCGGCTTCCCACATGTCGCCGACCACAGGCTCCAGGTAGTTGTTGTTCTTGTCGCGGTATTCCTGTGGCTGGAAGATGTCGGTATAGCTGGCGTAGGCGCTGAAGTACTTGTTGATGTCGTAGATCAGGCCGAGGTAAGGGGTAAGCGTGTTCTCCGGCTTGTAGCCGCCGCGGGTAGTGCCGGTGCGGTTGCCGGCGGTGTCGTAGGTGTAGCGCCAGGTCTTGGTTTGCCAGGTGCTGTAACGGGCACCGGCGACGGCCAGCAGCGGATCGGCCAGCTGCAGGCGGGCGGCGACATAGGCGGCACGCTGCTTCAGTTCGTTTTCCGAACCCAGGTAGCCGTTGCGCACGATCGGCAGTTCGGGGATGTTGCCGGTCCAGTTACGCCAATCCGGCACCTGCGCGTAATCACTGGAATAGGCGGGGATGGTGATGGATGGGGACTCGCCCTTGCGCAGGGACTCTCCCAGACCGAACACCAGTTCGTGCTCGCGGCCGAACAGTTTGAAGTTGCCGCCAACGTTCACGTCGAACACATCCATCGTGCTCTGTTCGGCGAAATGCGACAGGTAGGCGGTGACGCCGGTGCCATCCGGGCGCGGGAAGCCATTGGCGCCGTACCAGACGCTGCCATCGGTTTCACGGTCCGCGTGGGTGAAGCTGCCCTTCAATGCCCAGCCGGCACCGAGCTGCTGCTCGATGCGGGCAAAGCTGGTCTTCTCGACGATGGGCCACTGGCTCCACGACGCTGACATGTTGGTCGAGCGCGGCAGGTTGGCAGGCTTGCCGTCCACACCCCAATAAGGCACCACGCCCCAGGTTACGCCGGAAGTCTCCGGTGACTGGTACTCATAGCCGAGCTCAAGCAGGGTGCTGTCGGTGACGTCAGCCTGGATGATGCCGTAGAAGACGTTCTTGTCGAGCTTGTAGACATCACGGAACGAGTCGCTCTGTTGCTTGGCCGCGACCGCGCGGGCGCGGATGCGGCCGTCCCAGGCCACCGGGCCGCCGATGTCGAATTCCATGCGCTGGTTGCCCCAGCGACCGAGCGTCAGGTTGGCGCCCATCTGCACGGTGTCGGTGGGGCGCTTGCGCACGAAGCTGATGGTGCCGGACGGATCGCCCGCGCCGGTGGTCAGGCCGGTAGCGCCACGTACTACTTCGATACGCTCATAGATCACGTTGTCGGTATTGGTCTTGATCGACCCACCGAAGGTGTTGAGCATGCCATCGACCTGGAAGTTGGTGATGTTGTAGCCGCGCGAGACATAGTTGATGCGCTCGCTGTCGGTGACCGAGACATGCACACCGGTGACCTGGCCCATCACATCGGACAGAGAGAACAGGCCCATGTCGTCCAGGCGCTGACGGGTGATGACCGTCACCGACTGCGGCGTTTGACGCAGTGACAGGTCCAGCTTGGTCGCGGTCTTTGCGTGCTTGACGGTATAGGAGTTGGGTAGCTCGCCTTCGGCGACGACCTTCACTGCATCCAGCGTGGTTGCGTTGTCGGCCGGTGCTTCTGCGCGCGCAGAAGTGGGATTGCCAGCGAGTGCGATGGCCAGAGCGGTCGATAGCAGTGAAAGCGAAAGCGGAGTGGTTGCACGGGGGCGATGCATCGGCGTTTCCTGAGTGGCGAAAGTGGAGCGGCCAACAGAGGAGTGCCCACGGCGCCGCCACACGACTGGCGTGTGAGGTGCCGGAAGAGGTTTCCCGCGTGCTGCCCGCATGCGCTGCGCGTTCGCTCATTGGCGTCGCGCGGCTTGGTATCTATCGGGGGTACACGGGGCTTGGCGGGTGGATGCGGTGCATCGCTGCCGCGAGGGGCTGGGCGTACGGCCTAGTTAGTAACGATAACCATTCTTATTTGTGAGGGCAAGCTAAATTGTCTTTTGAAACTGTTGAACTTTCTGCAGTGCGATGTTTTTCGCAAAGAAAGTGCTCTCATGGTGCTTCCGTGGATCGACTTGTGCCTCGTGGCAAGCGCCAAAAAAGCGGCCACAGATTGCTTGTGGGAGCGGCGTAAGCCGCGAAGCTCACGAGCCGTCAAATCACTGCTTCGATTGCGATCCGGAAAAGCGCTTGGTTTGTGCGGATTGCAGGACCTACATCGGCCTCATGCGGTGCCAGCTTCGCGGCTTACGCCGCTCCCACAAGCGTTGCCCGCCCCATCGTGGCTGGATCAGAACTTCAGCCAGCCGGTCAGTGCATGCAACAACAGGCCGATCAGGCCGCCTACCAAGGTGCCGTTGTAGCGGATGTACTGCAGGTCGCGGCCGACGCTGAGCTCCAGCTGTTCGACCAGTTTCTTTTCATCCCATGCCTTCACGGTTTGGGCGATATGGCTGGTGACGCCGCTGCGCAGGCGATTGGTCAGCTTTTCCGCGCCGGCCAGCATGTGCTGGTTCAAGGCATCGCGCAGGGCCGGATCGTTGCCGATGCTGGTGCCCAGCTTGCCAAGGCTGCGCTCCAGATGACCGGCCAGCACCGAGTCTTCGCGCGACAGATCCGTGCGCAGGTAGTCGTGCACGCGCTGCCACAGTCCCTGTACGTATTCCTGCACCGCCGGGTGATCGATCACCTGCTGCTTCAACGCGTCCACTTTCGCGGCCAAGGCGGGATCTTCACGGAGCCGACGGATGTAATCGGCGATCCATGCAGCGTAGTCCTGGCGCAGCGGATGCTCCGGCTGCGAGAGGATGGCCTGCAGTTCTTCCAGCCCTGCGCGCGCCAGCCTGTCGGCCAATGAGTCGCCGATTTCGTCGATGGGCTTGACCCAGTCCACGGTGCTGGCCAGCTTCGGCCACTCCTTGCGGATGTAGCGCACGATCAGGGCCGAGGCCTGTTGCCGCACCTTGTCGTTGTCCAGCCAGTGGGCGACGCGGGTGAGGCCTTCATCGAGCACGCGCTGATGGCGGTTGTCGGCAGTCAGCAGGCCCAGCAGCTCGCCCGCGGTTCCTGCGGCATTCCACTGCCGCAGCTGCGCCACCACAAAGCCCTGGATGGAACGACGTACGGCGGCTTCGTCGAGCAGGTCCAGTGCCTGCACGGCCCAGCCGCGTGCCATGCCGGCCAGCATTTTGGCCTGCGCCGGTTGCGCCAGCCATTCGCCCAGACGGGTGGCTGGATCGAACACTTTCAGCTTGGCCAACAGTGCTTCCGGCTCCAGGAAGTGATCGCGGACGAACACCGCCAGGCTGTCAGCGATGCGTTCCTTGTTGCGCGGAATGATGGCCGTATGCGGGATCGGCAGGTTCAACGGTCGACGGAACAAAGCCACGACCGCAAACCAGTCGGCCAAGGCGCCTACCGTGGCCGCCTCACAGAACGCGCCAACCCAGGCCCAGATGCCGCGTTCGCCGTTGATGTGGCTGATGATGAAGCCAGCCAGCATCGCCAGCAGCATCGCTACCGCGTACAGCTTGAGGCGGCGCAACTGCGCGCGGCGCGGATCGTCCTGCGGGGCCACGGCTTACTCGCTCTCCTTTGCGCTCACCGCCCGGCGGAAGCAATGGTTGCCGGCAGGGTGTGCCCACTCGCCGGCATTGCCGCGTTGGGGACCGTCCGCAGTGCTGGTGTCGAACTGCGCACACAACTCGTAATGGGTGGCGTCCAAGGTCCGGTAGCGGTAGTCCGGCCCGCCGGCAGGGTCCTTGTAGGTCAGGATCATGCCGGGTTGCGCGGCGAGGGCGAGGATGTTGGGCGGCAACGCGTCGTTCTCGCGCCAGTAGTTGCCGGCCGCGATTTCCAGTGTGCGCAGATGCGATACCCGCGCGTCGTCGAGTCGCTTTAGCCGCTGCTGCGACGGTGAATCGATGACCCAGACGCCGGCTGCAATTGCGACTGCAGTGACGATGCCGGTCGCCCAGAGTACGCGGGTGCCCCAAGCAGTGCGGCTCATGACTCGACCTCCTCTTGGCGCAGGTCCCACAGGTAGTAACCGAACACGGTGCCAGCGATGACGCCAACCACCAACACCTTGAGCACGAAGCGCAGGCTGAGGTCGCCACCGAGCAGGTTGAATACCAGCGCGGTGAGGTCGCCGATCAACACGGTGGCGGCCACGAACAGGGTCAGATAGGTCAACCAGCGGCGCACGGGCGAGAGCCGTTTGATCGGATGCCTGTCCACGTCGCGACTGACGCGGTGGGCGGCGAAGACGAACACCGGGAAGGCGATCACTAGCGCCGAGATCGCCCAGCGGATGCCGCCACTCAACCGCATCAGCTGCCAGTCCGGATCAGTCGGATCGGGCAGGGCGTACTGGATCAGCTGGAACAGCAGGCTGCCCAGATTCCAGGCGAAGAAATACAGCGTGCTGAACAGCACCAGATAGGCGAAGGCTTCGCGTGCCGACAGCGAGGCACGTGGACGTGGCACCGGCAGCGGGAAATCCACTTCGGCCCAGCCATCGAGTACGCCACTGATCTGCTGTTCGCTCCAACCAGCGGCAAGCAATGCGCTGCTGACCTGCTGACGGCTGTGTCCGCGTATCAAGGCGTCGCGGACAAAGGTTTCAAGTTCGGGAGAGGCCGAGGCCATCACATGCTCCTTGCGTGGATGACCGCAGCCTAGGGTGCCGGCTCAGCGCAATCAAGCGTCGATGGGTTCTTCGACCTGTGCGGCCAGCATGCGCGCGCGCAGTGCGTCCAGTTCCATGCGCAAGGCCTGGTTCTCGGCGGTGAGCGAGGTGACGCGCTGACGCAGGGCCTGCAACTCGGCGCTGTCGTTGCTGCCATCAAGGCCGTCGGCTTCGGCCATGCTCAGCGGCTGCGATTCGTCATCGGCGTCGTCGCGCGCAGCCTTGGGCTTGCGCTTGGCGTCACGTACGCGCTTGGCAGCCTGCTTCAACTCGTCCTTGCCGCCACGCGCCGCTGCGCGCTGCTCGTCCTCAGGCAGGCTGGCCACAGTGGCTGCCGCGCTGAGCGAGATCGCGCCCACCCGCATCGCCTCGATCACCTCGGCGGTGGCGTGGTCGTGGATCTTCTCGATCATCGTCACCTGGCTGGGGCTGAGCTTGGCTTCACGGGCCAGATCGGCCTTGGACAGCTTGGGTGCCGGGTCCCACGGCGGGCTGTCGTTGTCGGCGGCAGTGCTGGGCGCTGCCTCACCTTCGCTCTCACGGCGCAGCTGCTCCTGCTCGCTGCGGCGGCGGGTTTCGAGGATGTCGCGCTTGCGCAGGGCGAGCACGCCGCGCTGGTAGTCGGACACGCTGCGGCGGCCCAGGTGCTGCTCGATCATCCACAGATGAACGTCGTCCATCGACTTGAAGCGGGTATTCTGCACGGTGTTGAACGGGATCCCGTGCTTGGAGCAGATGCCGTAACGGTTGTGGCCGTCGATCAGTACATCGCCCCACAGCACCAGCGCGTCGCGGCAGCCCTCTGCCAGCAGACTGCGCTCCAGCGCGTCGTGCTCGTCCTGCGTGAGCGGATCGATATAGGCCTTGAGTTCTTCGTTGACGATGATGTCCATGAGCGCTGCCAGAAACGTGGAGCGGCATTGTGAAGCCAGCAAGGGCCACGGCCAACCCTTGTATTTGTCGAAAATAGCAGGTCCGTGTCGGTGCCCTACGCTGGCCGGCGTACCATGACGCCCAGTAGCAAAGCCTTCGTCACCGGGAAGAACCACATGAACAGTCCCCAGATCCGTGAGCAGTGGCAGACGCTTGCCGACAGTCTGTCACTGCGCACCCGCGCGTTCATAAATGGCCAGTACGTAGATGCCGCATCAGGGGCCACGTTTGACTGCGTCAGCCCGATTGACGGGCGTGTGCTGGGGCAGATTGCTGATGGCGGCCAGATCGACATCGATCATGCTGTAGCGGCAGCGCGACGCAGTTTCACTGCCGCGCATTGGGCCGGGTTGAAGCCGGCCAAGCGCAAGCAGGTATTGCTGAAGCTGGCAGCCCTGGTGGAGGCGCACGCCGATGAGCTGGCCGTGCTGGAAACCCTGGATATGGGCAAGCCGGTGGCGCAGGCGCGGCGGGTCGATATCGGTGGTGTGGTCCGCTGCATCCAGTGGACGGCGGAGGCGGTGGACAAGCTCTACGGCGAAGTAGCACCGACTGGCGCCAACGAGCTGGGCTTGATCACCCGCGAGCCACTGGGCGTTGTCGGTGCGATCGTGCCGTGGAATTTCCCGCTGCTGATGGCGGCGTGGAAAGTAGCGCCGGCATTGGCGGCCGGTAATTCGGTGGTGCTGAAGCCCTCCGAGAAATCGCCGCTGAGCGCGCTGCGCTTTGCAGAGTTGGTGAGCGAGGCCGGCATTCCGGACGGCGTTTTCAACGTTGTGCCTGGCAATGGCAAGGGCGCGGGCGAGCCGCTGGCGCTGCACATGGATGTGGACGGATTGGTGTTCACCGGCTCCACTGCGGTCGGCAAGCGCTTGCTGCAATGTGCCGGCCTGTCGAACATGAAACGCGCTTACATGGAGTGCGGCGGCAAGAGCCCGAACATCGTGTTTGCCGATGCGCATGATCTGGACAAAGCAGCTGAGGCAGCGGCGAGCGCGATCTTCTACAACCAGGGCGAGGTATGCACGGCAGGATCGCGCCTGTTGGTGGAGCGCTCGATCAAGGATGCGTTCGTGGCCAAGGTCATCGAGCATGGCCGACACATGCAGCCCGCACATCCGTTCGAGCCGAAGGCAGCGATGGGCGCGATGGTGGATGAAGCGCAGACCCAGCGCGTGCTTGGCTATGTGGGGAAGGGCACCGAGGAAGGCGCGCGTTTGTTGCTGGGCGGTAAGCGTGCTGAAGTCGTTGCAGGCGGTTGCTACATCGAACCCACGGTGTTCGATGAAGTGAGCCCACAGCAGAGCATCGCGCGCGAAGAGATATTCGGGCCGGTGTTGTCGGTGATTGCGTTCGATGGTGAACAGCAGGCACTGCAGCTTGCCAACGACACCGAGTACGGCTTGGCTGCGGGTGTGTGGACGCGCGATGTCTCGCGTGCGCATCGGGTTGCTCGCGGTCTGCGTGCGGGCAGTGTGTGGGTGAATTATTGGGATGGTGGCGACATGACTGCGCCGTTCGGTGGATACAAGCAGTCGGGCAACGGTCGCGACAAGTCCTTGCACGCTTTCGACAAGTACACCGAGATGAAGGCGACCTGGATAAATCTCGAAGGCTGATTCGCCCCCTCCCTTTGGCGCAGCCAAGGGGGAGGGTTGGGGAGGGGTTGGCTGTTGATCTTCGGTTGTTGCGCTTGAAGCTCCACAAGCAACAGCAAAAGCTACCCCCTCCCAACCTCCCCCTTGGCTGCGCCAAAGGGGAGGGGCGATGCATGCAGCCTTGCTCCCTCCCTTTGGCGTAAGCCAAGGGCAGGGGTTTTTGTTACTCCTTTTCCTGTGCAACCACTGCACCAGTTGCCGGATCCAGTCGTACCTCAACCTTCTCGCCGCTGGAGGCCCTGCCCTTGGCCTTCCACATGCCGTCATCCAGCTTTACATCGCTGACGCCGGTATAGCCGGCGCTGGAAAGCTGCGCGCGGATATCCGCCTCGCCCAACTGCGACACGGCCTTGTCCGGGTAAACAGTGCCATTGCGTGGATCAAGCTTCACGTCGACCTTCTTGCCATCGGCACTTGTCGCGTCCGCTTCCCACATGCCGTCCTCGAACTTGACGTCCTTGATGTCGGTGTAGCCCTGCGACTCCAGGTGCGCGCGCACCTGCGGCGCGGTCAATGCATCCTGGGCCTGGGCGATGCCGCTGCCGGCCAATGTCAGTGCGGCTGCAATCAAGGCGGTACGTAGCGGTCGGTTGTTCATTGGTCTGCTCCTTCGGGTTCATCGCGCTCCTGGCGCGGGATCAACCCTAACGTCGCCAACCTGTATCGACCCGTGAAGTGTCGCGGATTCAACGCGCGCCAATCGGATGCGGTTAACCGATGTGCAAGCGATGGCAAAAAAGTGTTTGAAGAGTGTTCAACACGTGAGCGGACGATGCTTGGGCCAGCGCGCAACAACAGGCAATCGTAGTGCCGAGCCATGCTCGGCAAGGGCCTTCCCGTGAACAGGCAGTGCTCAGGCTTGTGTAGGAGCGACGTCAGTCGCGAAGCCAATACGCCATCTGATCGCGGTGATGCTTGCTTCTGATGCGATGCATGCTTCGCGGCTTACGCCGCTCCTACAAGGCTTCGTCGGCGTTTGCAGCCGCTGCCGGACACCCATGTGTCCGGCAACGTTCTGTCAGTGTTTAATCGTCGCCGCGCTTGCGCAACTGGCCCGCAAAACGATCCAGCCACTGCGCGAATCCCTGCAGTACCGCGCCGCCCTTGTCCTTGAGTCCAGCCAACTCCGCTTCAAGCCGCTCGCGGCGGGTGGACTCGCCTTCGTTGCTGGGCAGCGGCGGCAGTATGTGGGCGAAGTAGGTGTCGCCGAGGAACTTGTGCAACAGCCGTTCGCCGATGAAGGGCTCGCCGTTGTTCAACGCGCGCGCACCCTTGAGCAGATTGCGGATGTCGTACTGGGTCGGGCTGAGATCGGGAACCTGTTTCGGGAGGTCGAGCAGGCTGTAGACCGCGATGCGGGCAGTGCGAACTGAGCTTTCCATGGTGAACACCACGTCGTTGGCGGTCTCCACGAACTGGCCAACCAGTGCCAGATTGGTGCTGCCGGCTGGCACTACATGCGGGCGGTCACCTGCTGCGCGTGGCATGAACTGGGCGGTGATGTACGGCATCAACGCCAATCGCACCTTGGTGTGCGGAATGATGGCGTTGAGCTGGTCGGAGATACCCAGGTGGTGGCACAGCTCGGCTACGATCTCGCGCCCGCTGCACTCCGGCATGGTCTTCTTGATGAAGTTGCCGGGCTGGTCCATCAACAGCGCGTAAACCCACATCACCACCGTGTCCTTGGGCTGGCCGGGGAAATGCGGTTGGCGGTTGATGGTGACGCTCAATACCCAGTTGGAATCGGTGAAGGTGATGATGCCGCCGGTGGCGGTGCGGCCCGATGTCGGGTCGTTGACCGAGAGCTCGCGCAGCTTGTCGACCAGCGGCGATGGCTTGCAGGTGAGCGTGGCCGACTCCCACATCGAGCGATCGATGTCACCGCAGAACTTGTCAGGCTTGCCGAATACCGGCGAGTGCTTTGCAAGGTTTCGCCACAGGCCCCAGCTGCTGCCTTCGGCCGGGCCGCCGTGGCGCTTCTTCAACACCGGCACCGTGTCCAGATCGCCGTAGGCGGTGTCTTCTGTCATCGAGCCGGTCAGCGCAATGACCAGGTCGCGCGGGTCGACGGCGAGGCGGCCTTCGCCTTCATTGCTGCGTGTATGCAGCGCGGTGACGGTGCGCTGTTCACCCTGTACATCGAAGTCCATGTCCAGCACCTGGGTGCCGAGCTTCACCTGCACGCCTTTCTCGCGCAGCAGCTTGATCAGCGGCGTGACGAAGGTGTCGTACTGGTTGAACTTGGGGAACACCAGCGTGGACATATCGCCGAAGCCGTCGATGGCATCGAGGAAGCGATGCATGTAGAGCTTCATCTCCAGCAGGCTGTGCCAGTTCTCGAAGGCGAACATCGAGCGGAACAGGAACCAGAAATTGCTGGCCAGGAAGCCTTCGCTGAAATGATCCTCGATGGTCAGGTCATCGAGCTGGTCCTTGCGCTTGAGCAGCAGGCTGACCACTTCCCATTGCTGCTTGCGGTTCAGGCCGAAGCGGGTGAAGTCGGGCAGCACCTGGCCCTGCTTGTGCATCAGCCGCGACTTCGACCAGTTCGGGTCGGCGTCGTTGGCCAGCCGGTATTCGTCGAGCACGCTGAAGCCTTCCGGCAGCTCCAGCGCCGGCACGTCCTGGAACATGTCCCAGAGATTGTCGTAGTTCCAGTTCATCTCGCGGCCGCCGCGGACGATATAGCCGTCCTCGGGATTGCCGGCGCCATCCAGCGAGCCGCCCTCGATGCCGGCGCCTTCGATGATGGTGATGTTCTCACCCGGCATATGGCCGTCGCGGATCAGGTAGAACGCCGCCGCCATGCCGGCGATGCCACCACCGACGATCCATGCCTTGCGTGTCTGGATGCCCTCGGTGGGTAGTGGTTTGAAACGCTGGTAGTTGCCGACCATGTCCGGTGGCGGCAGCGTGTTGAGGGGCGTGTTATGCCAGTAGCGGGCGGTGGCGTCGGCTTCGTGCTCAAAACGCGGGCTGGATTCAGTCATGAGATTCTCCAAGCGGGGGGGGGGAGTGCACAACGAACCTTCCGAGCCTAAACAGCGTTTGGCTCGGATGGGTTACATATCCGTAAATCGTGGGCGCAGCCGGCTGTGATCGTGCGTGAGCAAGGTTGGTTTCAGCGGCGGCAGTGGGCGCTTTCCTGCAGCAGCGCGCTGCGCAGGGCGTCGCGGTCGCGCTCGTTCACCGCGTTCTGGAAGTAGTTCACGTCGCTTCGGCTCAGGCTGCAGGGGTCTATTTCGTAGCCTGGCGGCCAGAAACCGAGATAGCTGGCCACGCCCTGGATCATCTGCCGTGGGCTCATCTGCGGCTTCAGGCGGAAGTAGCGCGGCCTGTGCTGGAAGGCAGGGTCTTCGTTGAGGCGCCGGAATGCCTGCGGGGCGAAGGTATCGGCGGTCACCGCAGTGCCGCCAACGGCGGCATCGGAAATGGTCAGGTTCAAGGGCTGTTGGGCCGGCGCAGCGGATTGCGGCGCTACCGGCTGCAGTTGCTGGCTCGGCGAACGCCGGGAGCGCGAGCTGGTCGTCGGCGTGCGGTTCGACGCCACGGGCGCGGCAGGCTGGGCTGCGACGGGCGGGAGGGGAGGGCGCGGCAACCAGCGCAGGCTGATGCGCACTTCATCATCTGGCCGGGCCAGCGGCTCTGGTTGCAGCAGCCAGAAAGCGATGCTGCCGTGGACGGCAATCACCACGATCACCGCGCTCAGGTGGGGCAGGGGTTGCCGGATACGTCTGGAAGTTGTCGACATCGGCGATGCGTCCATGCGGGGGCCGATGCTGTGACCGCCAGTGATGGCAATGGTTCCGGGTAAACGGCGATGATCCGGCCTGGTCGTCAAGCGACCGTGTCGGCTGCAACCAAATAATGGCCGGCGCGGCGCTGCGTGGCAGACTGCGGCCATTGCCCACCTGTCATGACCATGTCGACCGTCGCCAGCTCCGTCCCACTGAACTCCCCGCGCCGCGTATTGGCGGCCAGCCTGATCGGCACCACCATCGAATTCTTCGATTTCTACATCTACGCCACCGCGGCGGTACTGGTATTCCCCAAGCTGTTTTTCCCGGAAAGCAGCAACGATGCCGCGCTGCTGCAGTCGCTGGCGACCTTCGCGGTGGCTTTCATTGCGCGGCCGGTGGGCTCGGCGGTATTCGGGCACTACGGCGACCGCATCGGGCGCAAGGCAACGCTGGTGGCGGCGCTGCTGACCATGGGGCTGTCGACGGTCGCGATCGGCCTGTTGCCGACGTATGACGACATCGGTGTGATCGCTCCGATGCTGCTGGCCTTGTGCCGTTTCGGGCAGGGGCTGGGGCTGGGCGGTGAATGGGGTGGGGCGGTGTTGCTGGCGACCGAGAATGCACCGCCGGGCAAACGTGCCTGGTACGGCATGTTCCCGCAGCTGGGCGCGCCGCTTGGCTTCCTGCTGTCGGCAGGCACCTTCCTGCTGCTGGGGCGGGTGCTGGATGACGCCAGCTTCCTGGCCTGGGGCTGGCGTGTTCCATTCATCGCCAGTGCGCTGTTGGTGATCGTCGGCCTGTGGGTGCGTTTGAACATCCGCGAGACACCGGATTTCCAGAAGGCGCTGGATAACGGCCAGCGCGTGCGTCTGCCGATGCGCGAGGTGCTGGTCACTCACGGTTTCGCGGTGGTCGCCGGCACCTTGGCGGCGTTCGCCACCTTCGTGCTGTTCTACCTGATGACGGTGTTCACGCTGGGCCATGGCACATCCGTGCTCAGCTATGCACGCGAGGACTTCTTGCTGCTGCAGATGGTCGGCATCCTGTTCTTCGCTGCCGGTATTCCATTGGCGGCGCTGTATGGCGATCGTCGTGGTACGGTCAAGGCGATGTTGTGGGCGACGCTGGGCATCTTCGTGTTCGGCCTGCTGTTCCAGCCCTTGTTCCAGGCCGGGCATCCGTTGCAGGTGTTGTTGTTCCTGTCCTTGGGCCTGTTCCTGATGGGCCTGACCTACGGCCCCTGCGGCACGATGCTGGCCAGCCTGTATCCGGTGCAGGTGCGTTATACCGGCGCGTCGCTGTCGTTCAATCTGGCCGGCATTCTGGGCGCTGCGCCCGCACCTTATGCGGCAACCTGGTTGGCCGGGAAATTCGGCATTGCTGCCGTTGGCGGCTACCTGTGCATCACCGCTCTGGTAACGGCGTTGGCCTTGCTGGCCATCGGTCGTTGGCAACGGCAGGGTGCCGCAGGGACGCCGTAAGTCGCGACTACTGCCGGTCCCACACAAGACCGGTGATGTGTGCGCCTTGCGGCGTACCTGCAGCGGTAAAACGCAGGAACGGCGGGGAGGGGATATCTGGGGGGATGTCTGCAGCCACGCAGTTCCTGCAAAGCGATTCAGCGGAACAGGCGCTTCAGCGTACGTCCCAGCCAGCTGCCTTGCTGGTGTTCCTTGGCGAACTGATTGAGGTGGCGCTTGACGTGTTCGGCATAGGCCTTGTCGTCACCGCGGATATGGTTGAACAGCCAGCGTGACAGCATGTTGCGCAGTTCGTCGGTGACGTCTTCGCCAGCCTGGAAGCGCATGCGGTACTCGGAGACGCGCTTGCCGAAGACTTCGTGCACGCGCTTGTGCGCGGCACAGAACGGGTAGCCGGCCTCCTCCATCAGCTCTTCTTCGAAAGCGAAGTGCGACATGGTGTAGTCCACCAATTCATCGATGACTTCAGCCACGGCGACCTGTTCCAGACTTCTCTGGGCGACGTGAAGGTGGTTGAGCATCTCCACGATGCGCATGTGCTGATGATCGATGACCTCGACACCCGTATTGAGATCGTCTTGCCAAACCAGTAGTGCCACCGCCACTTCTCCCTCGTGTGCTTTGAGCTGCACTGTAGGGAGCAGGCCGGACGGGCGCGTTGATCTGGATCAATGCCTGCAGCGAGGCACCGATTTCATTCAGATATCAGCGTGGTGGATTTCAGTGTGTGTCCGCGCTGCAGACGCGGTTGCGACCAGCAGCCTTGGCCAGGTACAGCTGGCGGTCGGCTTCGGTGATCAGCGAATGCAGATTGCCACTGTGCAAGGGCATACGGCAGACGCCGATGCTCACCGTCATGCTCAGGATGTTGTCACCGAAAGGCAGCCGCAAGGCAGCTACCGATTGCCGCACTTTCTCGAAATGGGCAGCGCTGGCGGTTGCATCCAAGCCGGAAACCATCAGGCAGAACTCCTCGCCACCAAAGCGCGAGCTGATGTCCTGGCTACGGGTATTGGCCTGCAATACCGAGGCGACTGCGCGGATGGCCTGGTCGCCGGCCTCGTGGCCAAGGCTGTCGTTGATGTGCTTGAAGTGATCGATATCGACCATGGCCACGGCGACCATGCCGCCATTGTCGACAGCACTGAGCTGGCGCTGACTCTGCTCCAGGAAGCTGCGGCGGTTTGGCAGCCCGGTCAGGAAGTCGCGAGTGGCCAGGTCCTGCAGCGTGCCGATCAGTTCCAACTGGTCCACGTTCTGCGAGACGCGGCAGAAGAACTCCTCGCGCGAGAAGGGTTTGCGCAGGAAGTCGTTGGCGCCGTTCTTGAGGAAGCGCGGAATCAATGACGGGTCCGAATTGCCGGAGATGCCGATCACCGCCACCTTGTCGCGTGCGCGCAATGCGCGCAGCCGCCGGGTCAATTCCACGCCCTGCATGCCCGGCATTTCCTCGTCTACGATGACCAGTCGGATAGCGGGATCGGCCTCGATGGCACGCAGTGCGGAGGCGCCGTCATCGGCTTCGATGACGTGGTAGCCGTACATGGACAGCAGGGCGGAGGCGTAGGCGCGGGCCGACGGTGAGTCATCCACCACCAGGGCGGCGATACGGCGGTTCCGCTCCATGCGCTGCACCAGCCAGACCAGGTAGTCGATGCTGCCTGGCGTGTTCTTCAACACGTAATCGATGATCTGCTGTTGCAGCACGCGCTTGCGCAGGTCTTCGTCGTAGACACTGCTGACCACGATGGTCGGCAGCCCGCGATTGACGAAGTACTGCACCACCTGGTCGCGGTCGCCATCGGCCAGTATCAGGCCGGTCAGTACCAGGAACCAGCCGTCCTCGCGATCCAGCAGTTCACCGGCCTCGGCCAGGCTGGAGGCGACACTGACCGGTAGCTCCAAGCGCTGCTCGATGGCCTCGCGCAGCATCGTGGTGAAGGTGCGCGAGTTCTCCACCAGCAGGATGCGCTGGGGCAGGGGCGCGATCGACGGACTGTCAAAGGCGGCCTGTGGCGTGCTGGCAGTGGTGGCGAGAGTAGGGAGCATCGGAAGATATAGCGGCCGCAGGCGTAAGAGCTTGAGGTTGTTTGTGTAGCCGCGATTCGGGATTGGGAAGGATCCGGCCTTCACTTGCTGTGATCCGCCGCTTCATCCCCGATCCCGCGTCTCCAGCCCCCATCTCACCACAGCAGATCGCGCAGCTTGTACCAGGACATCGCCGCCACCAGCATCGGCATGCGCAAGGCCTTGCCGCCGGGGAATACACCGTGTGGGATGCGCTCGAACACGTCCAGCCGCTGCGCCTGGCCAGCGATGGCGGCGGCAAGCACTTCACCGGCCAGGCCTGTGCTGGCCACGCCGTGGCCGGAGAAGCCCTGCGCGAAATACACGTTCGGGGTAATCCGCCCCCAATGTGGGGCTCGGTTGCGGGTGATGTCGATGTAACCGCCCCAGACGTACTCCATCTCCACATCGGCCAGCTGCGGGAATACCCGGCGCATGCGCCGGGTCATGCTGGCACGCAGGGCGGGTGGGGGAAGTGCCGAATAATTGGCCTGGCCGCCGAACAGCAGGCGGTGGTCGCGACTGAGCCGGAAGTAGTCCAGCGCCCAGTTCACGTCGGCCACGGCCATGTCGTTGCGGATCAGTGCCCTGGCGCGTTCCGCGCCCAGCGGCTGGGTGGCGCCGATATAGGTGCCGACCGGCATCATCCGGGTTTCCAGTTCGGGTGCGATGCCCTGCAGCCAGGCGTTGCCGGCCAATACGACGAAATCAGCGTCCACGCGGCCGTGAGCGGTGATCAAAGCAGCTTGCGGGCCGCGCTCAAGTAGGGTGACCGGTGATTGCTCATGGATTGTGACACCGGCGCCTTCGGCGGCCTGGGCCAGGCCCTGTGCATAGGCCAGCGGGTGCAGGTGACCGCTGGCGGCATCGTAAACCGCGCCGAGATAGCGTTCGCTGGCCAGTTCCTGCTGCAGGCGCGGGCGGTCCCACCATTCCAGCGGGTGGTCGTAGCGCTGTGCCATGCGCTCGATGTCGGCGCGCAGTGCGCGCTCCTGGCGCGGGTGGATGGGAACGCTGGCATGGCCGTCGCGCCAGTCGCAGTCGATGCCGTGCCTGGCGATGCGCTGCTTGAGCATCTGCATGCCGTCGCGCGAGAAATCGAACAGGAGCCGCGCATCTGCGTCGCCGACCAGGACTTCCAGCGTGTCCTGCTCGCAGCCGTAGCCGACGATGGCTTGGCCGCCGTTGCGGCCGGAGGCGCCCCAGCCGACACGCTCGGCTTCCAGTACCGTGACCTTGTAGCCTTTTTCGGCCAAGGCCAGCGCGGCGGTCAAGCCGGTATAGCCGGCGCCGAGCACGGCCACGTCGGCGCGCGTCTGCCCACGCAGGGGGGCGCGCAGCGGAGGTTCGGGTTGGCTGGCGGCGTACCAGCTTGGGGGATATACGGATGCAGCGGCGTCCACGGACATCAGGCCGAATCAGGGGCGGGAAGTGTAACGACCCCGGCGTGTGTGGCGTGCGCAGGCCGGTGAAGAACCCGTGTAGTTTGCCTTGGTTTACTTGAATGCTGGATGGCGCTTGGTTGCCTAAACAGCGGGGCAGGGGTAGCGTGCTGGCACGTCTCATGAGCGTTACCCATGGCCAGCTTGCCGCTGGTCGGCTTGCCTACCGACAGCAAACCGATCGGGTCCCATCCGTTTCTTGTCGTTGGTGAAAAGTACGTGCGCGCCGTTGTGGACGGTGCGCAGGCCACGCCACTGCTGCTGCCGTTGTTGCAGCCGCCGTTGCCGGCCGAGGACTGGTTGGCGACGCTGGATGGCCTGCTGTTGACGGGTGCGACCAGCAATATCGAGCCACACCATTACCATGGCGGTGACAGCTGGCCCGGCAATCCGCATGATCCGGCACGCGATGCCAATGTGTTCGGGCTGATCCCGCAGGCACTGGCGCTGGGCATGCCGATACTGGCGATCTGTCGTGGTTTCCAGGAGGTCAATGTCGCCTTTGGTGGCAGCCTGCATCCGAAAGTGCATGAAGTGCCCGGGCTGGCGGATCACCGTGAAAACCCAGCGTCATCGTTGGAGGTGCAATATGGGCCTGCGCATGGCTTGATCCTGAGTCCGGTCGGCTTGCTTGCAGGCATTGCCGGTGGCAGCGAGGTAATGGTCAATTCGGTGCACGGGCAAGGTGTTGCCCGGCTGGGCGAGGGGCTGCAGGTCGAAGCCCGCGCGCCAGATGGGCTGATCGAAGCGTTTCGTGGCACGGGCCCCTCGTTCCTGCTCGGCCTGCAGTTTCATCCGGAGTGGCGGGTTACCGAAAATCCGTTCTATCTGGGCATTTTCCAAGCCTTCGGCGAGGCCTGTCGCCGCTATCGGTTACACAAAAAAGTTGGTTCCCCATGACGTCGCGCCCCCGCACCCGCAGCCGTAAAACCGCAACCGCCGTACAGGAAGAAAGCCTGCTGCTGCGCTGGCTCAAGGAACGGCATATCACCGAGGTCGAATGCCTGGTGCCGGATATCACCGGCAACGCGCGCGGCAAGATCATCCCGGCCGACAAGTTCTCGCACGATTACGGCACCCGCCTGCCCGAAGGCATCTTTGCCACCACGGTCACCGGCGACTACCCGGACGACTACTACGAACTGACCTCACCGGCCGACGCGGACATGATCCTGCGGCCGGACCCGGACACCGTGCGAATGGTGCCGTGGGCGACTGATCCGACCGCGCAGATCATCCACGACTGCTATACCAAGAGCGGCCAGCCGCATGAACTGGCACCGCGCAATGTCTTGCGGCGGGTACTGGCTGCGTACGAGGAGCTTGGACTGAAGCCGGTGGTGGCGCCGGAAGTGGAGTTCTTCCTGGTGCAGAAGAACACCGACCCGGATTTCCCGCTGCTGCCGCCCGCCGGGCGTTCCGGTCGCCCGGAGACCGCGCGGCAGTCGTATTCGATCGATGCGGTCAATGAATTCGATCCCATCCTCGATCTGATGTACGACTACTGCGATGCGATGAAGCTGGACGTGGACACCTTGATCCATGAATCCGGTGCCGCGCAGCTGGAGGTCAATTTCACCCATTCCGACGCGATGTCGCTCGCCGACCAGGTGTTCCTGTTCAAGCGCACCATGCGCGAGGCAGCGCTGCGCCATGGCATCTATGCCACCTTCCTGGCCAAGCCCATGGAGACTGAGCCCGGCAGTGCCATGCACATCCACCAGAGCCTGGTGCGTATTGCCGATGGTCGTAATGTTTTTGCCGGTCACGCCGAAGGTGAGTACAGCGAGACGTTCGACAACTATCTGGCCGGCCTGCAGAAGTATGTGCCGGCGGCGATGGGCTTCTTTGCCCCGAACGTGAACTCCTATCGCCGGCTGGTGTTTGGCGAGGTATCGCCGAGCAATGTGGAGTGGGGCTTTGACAACCGCACCTGCGGCTTGCGCGTGCCGATGGACAGCCTGGAGAACAACCGCGTGGAGAGCCGCTTTGCCGGCTCAGACGCCAATCCCTATCTGGCGATGGCCGCGACTTTGGCCTGTGGCCTGCTGGGCATCCGTGAAAAGCTGACGCCGACCACCCCGATCAGCGGCAACGCCAAGGAGCTGGGCTACGAACTGCCGCGCTCGCTGGGCGAGTCGCTGGATGCGTTGGAGGGCTGCGAAGCTCTGCAGGAGTTGCTGGGGCGGCGTTTCTGCCGCGCCTATGTCTCGGTCAAACGCAAGGAATACGAGACATTCTTCCGCGTGATCAGCTCCTGGGAGCGCGAGTTCCTGCTGCTGAACGTTTGACCGCGAGGCTTGTCTTCCTCCCTTTTGCGCAGCAAAGGGGAGGGTTGGGGAGGGGTAAGCCCTGCTCTGGCTGTTGCTGCAGTGGCTTCGCGGCTCACGCCGCTCCCACAAGCCTTACACCCATCTTCTACACACGAAGCCGTCGCAGATGGGAGAATATTCCCACTTCCCGGCTTGGCCGGTCCCCCATACCGCTCCCGGATCACACTGGAGAACCCATGAATCTGCGCATTTTGACCGTTGGTGTCGCCATTTCCCTGCTTGCTGCCTGCGGCGGCAAGGAAACCGGCGCCAAGCCCGCTGAGGGCGGCGAGGCCAAGGTCCTCAATGTCTATAACTATTCGGACTACATTGCCGAAGACACCATCCCGAACTTCGAGAAGTCGACCAGCATCAAGGTCACCTACGATGTGTTCGACAGCGATGAAATGGTCGAGACCAAGTTGCTGACCGGCGACAGCGGCTACGACATCGTGGTGCCGACGCTGAACTTCTTCGGCCGCCAGATCCAGGCCGGTGTGTTCCTGCCGCTGGACAAGAGCAAGATCCCGAACCTGGCCAACCTCGACCCGGCGGTGATGCAGCGCATCGCCGGCCAGGACCCGGGCAACCAGTACGGCGTGCCGTACATGATGGGTAGCACCGGCATCGGCTACAACGTGGCCAAGCTGAAAGAGCGTTTCGGTGGCAGCGCCGATATCGCGAACAGTTGGGACCTGGTGTTCAAGCCGGAAAACATCGCCAAGATGAAGGACTGCGGCGTGACCCTGCTGGATACCCCGGCCGACATGATCCCGGTGGCCCTGCATTACCTCGGCGAAGACCCGCACAGCGCCGACCCGGCCGTGCTGCAGAAGGCGGCTGACCTGCTCAAGTCGATCCGTCCGTACGTGCAGAACTTCCACTCCTCGCAGTATGTGGGTTCGCTGGCCAATGGCAGCACCTGCCTGGTTGTGGGCTGGTCGGGCGACATCATCCAGGCCCGCGACCGTGCCGAAGAGGCCAAGAACGGCGTTGAAGTGGCGTACTCCATCCCGAAGGAAGGCGCACCGCAGTGGTTCGACATGCTGGCCATCCCCAAAGACGCCAAGCACCCGGGCAATGCCTATGCCTTCATCAACTACCTGCTGGAGCCGGAGGTAGCGGCCAAGAACACCAACGTGACCCACTACGCCAACCCGGTGAAGTCGGCGACCTCGCTGGTTGACCCGGCCATCCGCGACGACAAGACCATCTACCCGGCTGAAGATGTGGCCGCCAAGATGTTCACCTATGCGATCAACACCCCGGAGACAGACAAGCTGTACACCCGTCTGTGGACCGAGGTTAAGACCGGTCGTTGATTTCAGACAGGTTTGGCGTCTGAATCTTTGCAACGTCTCCCTCCTGCAGGGAGGCGTTGTTGTTTGTGGCGTTCGCGCGCTGCCGGTTGCCAGTGGAGATGGCGAGGCAGGGCTTGTCTCCCTCCCTTTGGCGTAGCCAAGGGGAGGGCTGGGGATGGGTAAGCATTTTGGGCTCTTCGGGCATTGCCAGCTTCGCGGCTGACGCCGTACTGGACGTGCTGCGTGTAATGCCCCTGCCGAGCATGGCTCGGCACTACAGTGGCGCCAGCAGGCTTCGGCTTGGCTCCCTCCCTTTGGCGCAGCCAAGGGGAGGGTTGGGGAGGGGGGCTTTGCAGCTCTGGCTCCTGCCGCTGCGGATCTACGAGCCGGAGCAAAAGCCACCCCCTCCCAACCACCCCCTTGGCTGCGCCAAAGGGGTGGGGCACGCCAACCGCCATAGGCGGCGGTGTCGCCAGCAAAAACGGGGGGCTACACTACGCGCGTTTGTTCATCTGCCTGCTTCCGGAGCCCTACATGCCCGTTGACGCCAAGCCAGAGGCCATCGCTTTGAACAGCGAGCCCGGCTACTTGTCCATCCGTGATCTGCGCAAGGAATTCGATGGCTTCGTCGCCGTCGATGACGTCAACCTGGACGTGCGCAAGGGCGAGATCTTCGCCCTGCTGGGCGGTTCGGGCAGCGGAAAATCCACCCTGTTGCGTTGCCTGGCCGGCTTTGAAACCCCGACCAAGGGCACGATCCTGCTCGACGGCCAGCCAATCACTGCGCTGCCGCCGTACGAGCGGCCGATCAACATGATGTTCCAGTCCTATGCGCTGTTCCCGCATATGACGGTGGAGCAGAACATCGCCTTCGGCCTGAAGCAGGACGGCATGGCCAAGGACGCCATCGCCCGCCGTGTTGGCGAGATGCTGGAGCTGGTGCAGCTGCAGAAGCTGGGCAAGCGCAAGCCGCACCAGCTGTCCGGCGGCCAGCAGCAGCGTGTGGCGCTGGCCCGCTCGCTGGCAAAGAGCCCCAAGCTGCTGTTGCTGGACGAACCGATGGGCGCGCTGGACAAGAAGCTGCGCTCGAAGATGCAGCTGGAGCTGGTCAACATCATCGAGCAGCTTGGCGTGACCTGCGTGATGGTCACCCATGACCAGGAAGAAGCCATGACCATGGCCACCCGCATCGCGGTGATGGACCAGGGCTGGATCCAGCAGATCGGCAAGCCGGACGATATCTACGAGCAGCCGGCCAACCGCTTCGTCGCCGGCTTCATCGGCTCGGTGAATTCCTTCGAAGGCGTGATCGACGAGGATCTGCCCGAATACGTCACCGTGCGCACCGCCGACTTCCCTGCGCCGATCTACGTCGGCCACGGCATCACCGGTTACGAAGGCCAGCCGGTGGCCTTCGCGCTGCGCCCGGAGAAGGTGCATATCGCCAAGGAAGAGCCGGAAGGTGACACCAACAAGGCGTTTGGCGTGGTCGAGGACATCGCCTATTTCGGCAGCCATTCGGTCTACCACGTACGCCTGCCCAGCGGCGCCAAGATTCTGTCCAACTTCGCCAACATGAAGCGCTGGGACAGTGACGGCATCACCTGGAACGACGAAGTCTGGGTGTCCTGGGACGACAACGACGGCGTGGTGCTGACCTCATGAGCGCGACCAGTCCACTCACCAGCGGTTGGCGGCGGTGGCTGCCGGGTGCACGCGCGGGTGTAATCGGCGTGCCTTACCTGTGGCTGCTGCTGTTCTTCGCGATCCCGTTCCTGATCGTGCTGAAGATATCCTTCGCCAAGATGGCGGTGGCGATGCCGCCGTACACCTCCATCGTGGAATACGTGGACAGCGCGTTCACGGTCAATCTCAACCTGGGCAATTACACCGCGCTGTTCACCGACAGCCAGTACATAGTGGCCTACCTGAGCTCGATCAAGATCGCGGTGATCTCCACGCTGCTGACCTTGTTGATCGGCTACCCGATGGCCTACGTGATCTCGCGCATGTCGCCGTCGGCGCGCAACATCGCGATGATGCTGGTGGTGCTGCCGTCGTGGACGTCCTTCCTGATCCGCGTCTATGCCTGGATCGGCATCCTCGACAGCAATGGTCTGATCAATCGAACCTTGATGAGCATCGGTGTGATCGACGAGCCGCTGCGCATGCTCTACACCCCGTTCGCGGCCTACGTCGGCATCGTCTACTGCTACCTGCCGTTCATGGTGCTGCCGCTGTACGCCAACCTGGTCAAACTCGACAACCGCTTGCTGGAAGCGGCCTACGATCTTGGCGCCAAGCCCTGGCAGGCTGTCCTGCGCATTACCCTGCCGCTGTCGCGCAGCGGCATCATCGCTGGCTGCATGCTGGTGATGATTCCCGCGGTGGGTGAGTTCGTCATCCCGGAAATGCTCGGTGGCCCGGATACCTTGATGATCGGCCGGGTGCTGTGGGGCGAGTTCTTCAACAACCGCGACTGGCCGTTGGCCTCGGCGGTGGCGATCGTGATGCTGATCCTGCTGCTGATCCCCATCATCATCTTCAACCGTTCGCAGCAGCGTGAGCTGGAAGGGAAGCTGGCATGAGCATGACCCGGCGTAGTTCCTGGTTGGGTTGGAGCATCCTGCTGCTCGGCTTTGCCTTCCTGTACCTGCCAATCCTGTTGTTGATGGTGTACTCGTTCAACTCCTCGCGGCTGGCGACGGTATGGGCGGGCTTCTCCACGCAGTGGTATGGCGAGCTGTTCCGCGACCGTCAGCTGCTGCAGGCAGCCTGGATCAGCATCAAGATCGCGTTCTGGACCGCCTCCGCATCAATGGTGATCGGCACCATGGCGGCGATGGCGATGACGCGTTTCAAGCGTTTCCCCAGCAAGACCATCTTCGGTGCCTTGGTGACCGCGCCGCTGGTGATGCCGGAAGTGATCATCGGCCTGTCTATCCTGCTGATGCTGGTGTCGATGGGTGGCCTGTTTGGCCTGCCGTCCAAAGGCGTGGTGGCAATCTGGATCGCGCACGTGACCTTCACCATTTCCTTCGTGACGGTGGTGGTGTCCTCGCGCCTGCAGGAGCTGGATCGTTCGCTGGAGGAAGCGGCGATGGACCTGGGCGCGAACCGGTTGAAGGTGTTCTTCCTGATCACCTTGCCGATCATCGCCCCGGCGCTGCTCTCCGGCTGGCTGCTGGCGTTCACCTTGTCGCTGGATGACGTGGTGATCGCCAGTTTCGTCGCCGGCCCCAGCTCGACCACCTTGCCGATGAAGATCTTCGCCTCGGTGCGCATGGGCGTGAGCCCGAAGATCAACGCCCTGGCTACGCTGATGGTGCTGGCGGTATCGACCGTGGCGGTGCTGGGTTGGTGGATCTCGGCCCGCGCCGACAAGCGACGCCAGCGCGACATGCAGCTGGCGCTACAGGAAAACGGCTGAGGCTCAAATGTAGTGCCGAGCCATGCTCGGCAGCGGCTTCACCAGCAATGCCAGCGTAGTGCCGAACCATGCTCGGCAGGGGCTTCACCAGCAATGCCAATGTAGTGCCGAGCCATGCTCGGCAGTGGCTTCACCGGCAATCCATCACCAATTGTGGGAGCGGCGTCAGCCGCGAAGCTGGCAGCATTGAAATCACCCACATGGCGGCGATTTGAAGGGCCACCGGCTTCGGCGGGCCCCACGCCGCCCCCCGAGCGGGATTGGTGTCCACCCCCCGCCCCCACGGGGGGGCGAGGCAAGCCCGCACGGGCGG
>NZ_JBRRDW010000055.1:0-29241 GCF_056759895.1 Stenotrophomonas sp. STEN038 | reverse complement strand
GAGTTGGGGTGAGGGCGGCTTTTGGGGCTTTACCGGTAAAGCCTCTGCCGAGCATGGCTCGGCACTACAGGCCCCTCTCCCGTTTACGGGAGAGGGGTTGGGGTGAGGGGCTTCTGGGGCTTTGCCGGTAAAGCCTCTGCCGAGCATGGCTCGGCACTACAGGCCCCTCTCCCGTTTACGGGAGAGGGGTTGGGGTGGGGGGCTTTTAGGGCTTTGCCGGGAACGCTCCTGCCGAGCATGGCTCGGCACTACAGGGGCGGGTTTTCGCTCCGATGTTGCGCCGCAGAATGCGTTGGGCGAAATGCTCATGCTTTACTTGGATCGATCTAAATTTTCGGCAACGTGCTTCCGGGGATGCAGGTGGGGCCGCGCAGGGCGGGCTTCAGCTTGCTGCAAACCACTGAAAACACTGCCGAGCAGCGTGTTCCACGGCCCAAAGTTTGTTGCTTTTGCCCCGCCAGTCGCCGTCGTGACGGCTGTCGGGGCAGCTGCAGGGGCCTACCCGTTTTGCTGATGCCTGGCATCTCTCCCCCATCCCGTTCCCGGATGGGCTGGACATCAGCGGCCCGGCTTGTCCGGGCCAACTTCTGCCACAGCTACACCGCCGCCGTACCGACCGACCCAAGGATCCAATGCATGAGCCGATCGCCATTCACCGCCCATTTCCGTCGCCGCCCGTTGGCAACGGCTGCCTGCCTGCTGGCGTTGAGTTTCGCGCCGTTGCTGCAGGCTGCGCCGTCGGCCGCGCTGGAGCGCGAGGTCAATACCTTCATCGGCAGCAAGGATGACGGCAATACCTTCCCGGGCGCGTCGGCACCGTTCGGTCTGATCCAGGTCAGCCCGATCGGCAGCCATTACTCCGGCTGGCGCTATGACGACGAGAAGATCCGCGGTTTTGGTCATTCCTTCATCTCCGGCGCAGGTTGCTGGGAGCAGGGCGGGCAGGTTTCGGTGCTGCCGGTGACCGGCAGCATCGGTCCGGGTGGTGACTTCGACACCAAGGACCCCAAACGCTTCGACCACAAGAACTACGCCTCGGCCTATAGCCACGATGGTGAAGTCGGTCAGGCCGGCTACTACAAAGTCCGGCTGACCGATTACCGTGGCATCGACGTGGAAACCACCGCGTTGACCCGCGCTGCCGCCGAGCGCTACACCTTCAGCGCAGGCGTCAGTGAAGGCCAGGTGCTGGTCAATGTTGCACAGGCCAACGAGCGCCATTCGGTGATCGGCAGCGTCATCGATGTGGTCGGCGACCGCGCGGTGGAAGGCAAGCTGGTCACCAAGAGCTTCTGCGGCGGCCACCAGTACACCACCTGGTTCCGTATCGAGTTCGATCGTCCGTTCAAGGCGCACGGCACCTGGGGCGAAGCAGGCGGCCTGCCTGGCGCGCGCCACAGCATGGAAGGTGAGGCCAAGCCCAACGGTGCGTGGCTGAGCTTTGACCTGGCCGATGGTCGCAGCGTCACCGCCACCAGCGCGATCTCGCACGTGGATGCCGAAGGTGCGCGCAACAACCTGCGCAGCGATGGCATGCAGGGCGGCAAGTTGTTGAGCTTTGATCGCATGCGCGCGCTGTCGCAAGCGCAGTGGCGCGAGCAGCTGGGCAGCGTCAAGGTCGAAGGTGCGAGTGCTGACGACCGCACCGTGCTGTACACCGCGCTGTACCACGCATTGCTGCAGCCGATGACCGGCAGCGATGCCGATGGTCGTTATCGCGGTTACGACGATGTCGTCCATCGTGCAGATGGTTGGACGTACTACGAGTATTTCTCGCTGTGGGATACGTACCGCACGCAGAACCAGTGGCTCGCGCTGACCCGCCCGGAAGTCGCGCGCGATATCGGCCGCAGCCTGCTCGCCATCAACGAACAGGGTGGCTGGTTGCCGCGCTGGGGCTATGCCAACTTCGAAACCAATGTGATGACCGGCGACCCGGTTACGCCGTTCATGGTTGACCTGTGGCGCTTTGGCGCGCTGAAGGGGCGTGAAGCGGAAGCCTGGGGCGCACTGCGCCGCAATGCATTCGAAGTGCCGCCGATCAATTCGCGTATGGCTGGCCGTTCCGGCAATGCCAGCTACCTCGCCAACGGCTACGTCGGCTATGACCGTGCCTTCCCGTCCAAGGGCATGGACGTTGATCCGCACCACGGCGGCTCGGCAACGCTGGAGTACGCATTGGCCGATTGCGCGCTGGCGCAGATGGCCGATGGCTTGGGTCACGCCAACGATGCAGCGACGCTGCGCACTCGCGGTGGCAACTGGCACAAGGTGTGGGATGCGGATGTGCGTGATGCCGAAACCGGCTTCACCGGCTTCCCGCGTCCGCGCGACGAGAACGGCAAGTGGTATACGCCGGCCGATGGCCACTACAGCCCGCGTTCGCAGCACGGCTTCCATGAAGGCACCGGTTGGCAGTACCAGTGGCTGGTCCAGCAGGACGTGCCCGGCATGCTGCAGGCCATGCATGGCCGCGAACAGGCCGGCAAGCGTCTGGATGCGTTCTTCGCTTACGACGCGCTGCTGCAGGAACCGCTCACCGCTGCGCGCAAGGAATGGGTGGTTGGCCCGTACAGCTATTACAACCAGTACCGCTACAACCCCAACAACGAGCCTGACCTGCATTCGCCGTGGATGTACACGTTGATCGGCCAGCCGTGGAAGACCGCTACCGTGGTCCGCGCCGCGCAGCAGTTGTTCACCAATGCGCCGAACGGCGTCACCGGCAATGATGACCTGGGCACGATGTCGGCCTGGTACCTGTTCAGTGCGCTGGGCCTGTACCCGGCAGTGCCGGGCAGCGGCCAGTTCCTGCTGCATGCGCCGCGCTACAGCAAGGCCGAGATCACCCTGGGCAATGGCCGCACGCTGCGCCTGCAGGCACCGGGCGCCGATCCGCGCGGCCTGCAGTACATCCAGAGCGTGCAGGTTGATGGCAAGCCGCAGCCGGCGGTGTGGCTTGATTGGCAGCGCCTGCAGCAGGGCGGCGATGTGCGCTTCACCCTCGGTGCGCAGGCACCGGAGCAGGGTTGGGGCACCGCACAGGCCGACCTGCCGGTGTCGTACTGCGCCACCCCGGGCAGCGCCCAGCTGTGAGCACGGGCAGCGCCAAGACCGGGAAGAAGGGCACGGGCAGCGCAAGCGCTGGCCGTGATCCTTTAGGCTTGGCGCATCCCGGAACCGCAGCGGAAATGATGAAAGACACTTCTACCGGCGCCAAGGGCGCACGCAAGACCGGCCAACGCGCGGTCACTGTCACCGACATCGCACAGGCGGTGGGCGTGTCGCGGGCGACCGTATCGCTGGTGCTGCGTGGCAGCCCTCTGGTCAATGTCGACACCCGCGCCAAGGTCGAGGCCGAGCTGCGCAAGCAGCGCTATGTGTACAACCGCACCGCTGCCAACCTGCGTCGTCGTACTTCATCGTCGATCGCACTGGTGATCAATGATCTGTCCAACCCGTTCTTCGCCGAGTTTGCTTCCGGCGTGGACGAGGCATTGGGTGGCAAGGGCTTCGTGACCCTGCTTGGCAGCACCGGCGAATCACCGCAGCGCCAGCAGGCGGTGTTGAGCACCTTGATGGAGCACACGCCGACCGGCTTCATCCTGTCGCCAGCCGAAGGCAGTGATGCCGAAGAACTGCGGCATGTGCTGGGCGCGCATGCCAACGTGCTGTTGTTCAACCGTGAGCTGGCAGGCGCGGACTGGGATTTCCTCACCCTCGACAACCAGCACGGCGCGTACATGGCAACCCGTCACCTGATCGAACGCGGTCATCGTGATATCGCGTTCTTTGGCGGGCACGGTGCATCCAGTTCCTGCGCGCAGCGTCGTTTGGGTTACCAGCAGGCATTGAGTGAAGCGGGCTTGCCTTTCCATGCAGACTGGTTGATCGAGTCCGCGCCCAATCGTCTGGAAGCGGCTGCACGTACCGGTGAATTGTTCGAATGCGCACAGCGACCCAGCGCGGCGGTCTGCTACAACGACACGGTTGCATTGGGCCTGATGCTGGGCCTGACCTCGCGTGGCATACGCCCGGGTGGTGACTTCGCCGTTACCGGGTTCGACGATATCTCCGAGGCTGCGGTCGCGGTGCCGCCGTTGACCACGTTGACTGCTGATCCGCGTGAGCGTGGTCGCCAGGCAGCAGCCTTGTTGCTGCAGCGCCTGGACAACCCCGATGCGGCACCGATGCGCACCGTCGCACCGGTGCAGCTGCGGATCCGCGAGAGCAGTGCAGCAAGGCCAAGTTGATTCCGTAGCCCCATCTCCCGATTACCGCATCCAGGCAGCCCACATGCACATACCAACATCGCCGTCATCTACATCAAGCCAGTTGGCGCCCGTGGTCAATACGCGCGTGGCCTTGGCGGTGGTGACCACCATCTTCTTCATGTGGGGCTTCCTGACCTGCCTCAATGACATCCTGATCCCGCACCTGAAGTCGGTGTTCCAGTTGAACTTCGCGCAGGCGATGCTGGTGCAGTTCACCTTCTTCGGTGCGTACTTCCTGATGTCCTTGCCAGCTGGCCGGCTGGTGGCGCGGGTGGGCTACAAGCAGGGCATCGTCATCGGCCTGGTGATCGCCGGCATCGGCGCGCTTGGCTTCTGGCCTGCAGCGGAGCTGCGCATCTATGGCGCGTTCCTGACGGCGCTGTTCGTTCTGGCCACGGGTATCACCGTGCTGCAGGTCGCGGCCAACCCTTATGTAGCGCTGCTTGGCCCGGAGCGCACCAGTTCCAGCCGATTGACGCTGGCGCAGGCGCTGAATTCGCTGGGCACCACGCTTGCACCGTTCTTCGGTGGCGTGCTGATCCTGTCCAATACCGTGCGTAGTCCGGAACAACTGGCGGTGATGCCGGAAGTCGAGCGCGCAGCCTACTTCGCCCATGAGGCACAGGCCGTGCAGGGCCCGTATCTGGGCCTGGGCATCTTCCTGTTCCTGCTGGCGGTATTCGTGTTCCTGTTCCGCCTGCCGGCGCTGACTGAAACCACAGAAGCGGCCGACACCAGCAGCCATAGTTGGGGCGACGTGCTGCGTCACCGCCATCTGGTATTTGGCGTGCTGGGCATTTTCTTCTACGTAGGTGCCGAGGTTGCCATCGGCAGCCTGATGGTCAATTACTTCTCGCTGCCGGAAATTGGTGGCATCAGCGAGGCACAGGCTTCGCACTACCTGATGGCGTACTGGTTCCTGGCGATGGTGGGCCGTTTCGCGGGTTCTGCGTTGATGGTCAAGCTGTCGCCGCGCAAGCTGCTGGCAACGTTCGCCGCCGTCAACATGGCGCTGCTGGCCATCACCATGACCAGCACCGGTGCGGTGGCGATGTACAGCCTGATCGCGATCGGCCTGTTCAACTCGATCATGTTCCCGACCATTTTCGCGCTGAGCATCGAGCGCTTGGGGCCGCTCACCAGCAAGGCCTCCAGCCTGCTGATCATGGCCATCGTGGGCGGCGCCATCGTGCCGTACCTGCAAGGTGTGCTGGCTGACCGCATCGGCCTGCATCACTCCTTCATCCTGCCGTTGCTGTGCTACGGCTACATCATTTTCTACGGGCTGGTCGGTTCGCGCACCAGCACCGGTGTTACCCAACAGGACTAAGGCCAGATGGGCAAGATTGTTTGTTTCGGCGAGATTTTGATCGATCTATTAGCGCAGCCACCGGCCTCGGTGGACACCCCGCGCGCCTTCCTGCAGTACGCAGGCGGTGCCCCCGCCAACGTCGCAGTGGCGGCCGCGCGGTTGGGTGCCAGCAGCCATTTCGCCGGCATGCTGGGCCGCGATATGTTTGGTGACTTCCTGCTGGAGAGCCTGCAGCAGGCCGGGGTCGAGACCGACTGCATCGTGCGTACCGATGCAGCCAAAACTGCATTGGCGTTTGTCGCCCTCGACGCGCATGGCGAGCGCAGCTTCAGCTTCTACCGGCCGCCGGCGGCTGACCTGTTGTTCCGCGCCGAACACTACCTGTCCGCCTGCTTCGACGACACTGCCTGCTTCCACGTCTGCTCCAACAGCCTGACCGAAGCGGAGATTGCCGTGGCGACGTTTGCAGGCATGGAGCGCGCGCGCGCTGCTGGCGCGGTGGTCAGCCTGGATCTGAATCTGCGCCCGGCGCTGTGGCCAGCTGATGTCGATCCTTCGCCGCGCCTGTGGCAGGCCTTGGAACGCGCCGACCTGATCAAGCTCTCGCGTGAAGAGCTCGATTACCTGGCCGCGCCGTTGGGCGCCGATGGTGATGCGCAGGTACTGCGTCGTCTATTGGCGGCGCAGGCCCGCTGGGTGATCGTCACCGACGGGGCGGGCACGTTGCGCTGGTATACCCGCCATGGCGAGGGCGAGGTGCCGAGCTTCCGTGTGCAGGCCGTGGATACCACCGCTGCCGGCGACGCCTTTGTCGGCGGTGTGCTGGTTGGTCTGGTCGAGCGCGGTGGTGCAGGCGCTGGTTTTGCGGCGTTCTGCCAGACCCCGAATGCAATCAATGGCACGCTGCGCTTCGCTGCTGCGGTAGGTGCCCTGGCGGTAACCCGCAAGGGCGCGTTCGCGGCAATGCCTGCCTTGAGTGAAGTACAGCAGCTGCTGCAGCAACAGGAAGCCATCGCATGACCGCCACGCCCGATTTCCGCTCCCCGGCCTTCCTGCGCGCGCACATCGCCGACACGATGGCCTTCTACCATCCGCATTGCATCGATGCGGATGGTGGCTTCTTCCACTACTACCGCGACGACGGCAGCATCTACGATCGCAGCCATCGCCATCTGGTCAGCAGCACCCGCTTCGTCTTCAACTATGCGATGGCCTACCGCGAGTATGGCAACGCCGAGTACCTGGATGCGGTGAAGCACGGCGTGCGCTACCTGCGTGACGTGCACCGCAATCCGGCCACCGGCGATTATGCCTGGACCCTGCGCGACGGCAAGGTCGAGGACGACATGAACCACTGCTACGGCGTGGCCTTCGTGCTGCTGGCTTACAGCTGCGCGTTGAAGGCCGGCATCGAGCAGGGCCGCGAGTGGATGGACGAGACCTGGCAGCTGCTGGAACGCCACTTCTGGGAGCCGCAGCACGGCCTGTACCGCGACGAAGCCGACGCCAACTGGAACTTCACCGGCTATCGCGGCCAGAACGCCAACATGCATATGTGCGAAGCCATGCTGGCGGCGTTCGAGGCCAGCGGCGAGCAGCGCTATCTGCAGCGCGCTCTGCAGCTGGCCGACAACATGACCCGTCGGCAAGCAGCGAAGGCCGGCGGTCTGGTCTGGGAGCACTACGACATCGATTGGAACATCGATTGGAACTACAACCTGGACAACCCCAAGCATCTGTTCCGGCCATGGGGTTTCCAACCCGGCCACCAGACCGAATGGGCCAAGTTGCTGATGATCCTCGATCGCCACGTCGATGCCGATTGGCTGGTGCCGACCGCGCGGCACCTGTTCGATACCTCGATGACGCGCTCGTGGGATGAAGCGCGCGGTGGCCTGTATTACGGCTTTGCACCGGAGTCGCGCCGTCAGTCCAACATGGACGGCGCAGCGATTGGTGGCGACAGTTTCGTCTGCGACGACGACAAGTATTTCTGGGTGCAGGCCGAGTCGCTTGCAGCCGCCGCGCTGCTGGCCAAGCGCACCGGCGATGCCGGCTATTGGGAGTGGTACGACCGACTTTGGGCGTACTCGTGGCAGTACTTCGTCGATCATCGTTATGGCGCTTGGTTCCGCATCCTCGACGCCGACAACGGCAAGTACGACGACGAGAAGAGCCCGGCCGGCAAGACCGACTACCACACCATGGGTGCCTGCCACGAAGTGTTGAACGTGGTGCGCGAACAGCAGCCGGGCTGAGGCCCGGCAACGTCAAGCACTAGCGGAGGGGCTATGCGGCAGCGTTTGCAGAAAAAATTTGGATCGATACAAATTGGCATGCGCGGTGTTCGGCGCGCCTTGTTGTCGTGTGCGCTGCTGGCAGCAGCAGGCAATGGCTTGGCTGTGGAATTGCAGGCGCAATGGCAATTCCGTCTGCTGCCCGGCGATGCACAGCTGCAGGCGCATCCGGGCATGGATGCGTGGAAGCAGGCAACGGTGCCGGGTAGCGTGCATACCGACCTGATGGCCGCCGGCTTGATCGGCGATCCTTACGTAGGCGCTGCCGAAGCCGGCCTGCAGTGGATCGGTCTCGCTGACTGGGAGTACCGCGCGCGTTTCGATGTTGATGCCGCAACCCTGGCACGCCCGCATGCCGAGCTGCGCTTCGATGGCCTGGATACCTTCGCTGAAGTCCGCCTCAACGGCCAGCCGCTGTTGAAAGCCGACAACGCGCACCGCACCTGGCGTGCACGCGTGGATGGCCGCCTGCGCGCGCAGGGCAACGAACTGCAGATCGTGTTCCGTTCGCCGATCCGCACGCTGCTGCCGCAGGTGCAGGCGATGCCGAACAAGATTGCCGGCAACTATCCATCGCCTTACGGGGATGAGCCCAAGGACGCGATGGTTGGCAATTTCGTGCGCAAGCCGGCCTACCACTTCGGTTGGGATTGGGGCCCGCGCTATGTCACTGCCGGCGTGTGGCGACAGGTGCATCTGGACAGCTGGGAACAGCAGCGCATCGCCGATCTGGCGGTACGCACCGACGCGCTGGATGCTGACAAGGCCGATCTGAGCGTGCTGCTGCAGGTAGAGCAGGCGGACAAGGCTGCTACACAACAGGTCTTCATCGATGTGCGTGACCCGGACGGCAAGTCGGTCGTGCAGATCAAGCGCGATGTCGCGCTGACGCCGGGTGAGAACAGCGTGTCGCTGCCCTTGCAGATCGACAAGCCGCGGCGTTGGTGGCCGGTAGGTTACGGCGCGCAGGATCGTTACACCGTGCAGGCACGGCTGGGCGACGGCAAGCTGGACGCGCTGACATCCAGCATCCGCGTCGGCCTGCGCACGGTGCAGCTGCAGCGTGATGAAGACAAGGACGGCGGGCAGGGCTTCGGCTTCGTCATCAATGGCGTGCCGGTGTTCGCCAAGGGGGCGAATGTCATTCCGTTTGATGCCTTCCCGGCACGGGTAACCCGCGAACGCCTGCGCCGCGACCTGCAGGCCGCGCGCGATGCCAACATGAACATGCTGCGCAATTGGGGCGGCGGTTATTACGAAGACGATGCCTTCTTCGACATCGCCGACGAACTCGGCCTGCTGGTGTGGCAGGACTTCATGTTCGGCGGCGGCATGCAGCCGGGCTATGACCCGGCGTTCCGCGCCAATGTTGTGGCCGAAGCGCGCGACAACATCCGTCGCCTGCGCCACCACCCCAGCATCGTGCTGTGGTGTGGCAACAACGAAGAAGAAACCGCGTGGAAGGATTGGGGCCACGGCAAGACCTTGAAGGAGGCTGATCCGGTCTTCGCCGATAAGGTCTGGCAGGGCTATGTGGACCTGTTCGGCAAGGACTTGCGCAACGTGGTCGCCGAAGAAGGCTTGGGTGTGCCGTACTGGGCCAGTTCGCCGAGCAATGATCTGGATACCAAGGCCAACGACTCGCGTCGCGGTGACAAGCACTACTGGGAAGTCTGGGGCAACCCGGCGCTGCCGCCGACGGCTTACCTGAAGGAAACCCCCCGTTTCATGTCCGAGTACGGCCTGCAGGCCTGGCCGCAGCTGTCGACGATCAACGCCTTCGCCAAGCCGGAAGAGCAGCAGGTGGATGGGCCGGTGATCGAGGCGCACCAGAAGTTCCTGGCTGGCAAGGGCAATGAGCGCCTGCTGCACTACATCGAGATGGAATTTGGAACCCCGCGTTCGTTCCCCGACTTCGTCTACCTGAGCCAGATGATGCAGGCCGAAGGCATCGAGCTTGCAGCGCTTCATCACCGCGCCTCGCGTCCGTACACGATGGGTTCGCTGTACTGGCAGCTCAACGACGTGTGGCCGGGTGCCTCCTGGTCCAGCGTCGACTACTACGGCAATTGGAAGGCACTGAACTTCCACGCGCGGCGCTTCTTCGCCGATGTGGCGGTGGCCGCGTTGCGCGATGAAGGTAGTACCCGGTTCAGTCTGCTCAACGACGGTCGTGCAGAAGTGCAAGGGCAGTGGCGTGTGCGCGTGCTGGATTTCGATGGGCGGGAGTTGCAGCAGCAGCGCAGGCCGATCAGCTTGCCCGCACTGTCGGCCACCGGGGCTGCACGCTTCAGCGACGCAGAGTTGCTGCATGGCGCAGACCCCAGCCGCAGCGTCGCCGTATTCGAACTGCTGCGTGGCGACGCAGTAGTGGCGCAGCGCCTGGTCTACTTCGTCGCCGCCAAGCAGCAAGCCCTGCAGCCGGCACAGCTGCACAGTGAGCTGCGCGCCGAAGGCGATCATTACCTGCTGCAGCTGCGTGCCGACAAACTGGTCCGCGGCATCTGGATCGGCTTCAACAATGCCGATGCCAGCGTCGAGGACAACGCCTTCGATCTGCTGCCGGGCCAGACCCGCACGCTGGTCGTGCGCAGCACCGCACCGCTTTCCACCCTGCGCACGGCCCTGCACCTGCAGACGCTGGGCGACACCCTGCAGTCCCGTCCCGTTGCATCGCAAGACAACGCTTCCGTCGAGAGGATTCACTGATGACCCGTTCCCTGCGTACCGCCCCCCTGGTCGCCGCGCTGATGCTGGCGCTTTCCGCCTGCAGCCAGCAGGCCGCCGCTCCTGCCACTACCCCGGCTGCACCGGCCGCAGCTGCTGCACCGGCTGATGCCGCGCTTCCGGCCGTCGATGACGCCGAAGCTGCACGTATGGCCGAGCAGGTCCGCGAAGCCACCCGCCACGCCTGGCAGGGTTACATGCAGTACGCCAAGGGCCACGATGACCTGAAGCCGATCAGTGGCCAGCCGCGCGACTGGTATCCGAAGCCGCTGCTGATGTCGCCGGTGGATGCACTGGACACGCTGCTGCTGCTCGGCCTGGACAAGGAAGCCAGCGAAGCCCGCGAGTTGATTGTCACCCAGCTGTCCTTCGACCAGGACATCGACGTGCAGAACTTCGAGGTCACCATCCGTCTGCTCGGTGGCCTGCTCTCGGCTTACCAGATGACCAACGACGAACGCCTGCTCAAGCTCGCCGATGATCTGGGGACGCGCCTATCGCCGGTCTTCGACAGCCCGACCGGTCTGCCGTACACCCACGTCAATCTGCACACCGGCAAGACCAGCGGCAAGATCAGCAACCCGGCCGAAACCGGCACGCTGTTGCTGGAGTTCGGCACCCTGGCCAAGCTCACCGGCAAGCAGGCGTATTACGACAAGGCCAAGCGTGCGCTGGTGGAAACCCACAAGCGCCGTTCCAAGATCGGCCTGGTCGGTTTGAACATCAACGTCGAGACCGGCGAGTGGACCAACAAGGACGCCTCGATTGCCGGCGGCATCGACTCGTACTACGAGTACCTGCTCAAGTGCTGGAAGCTGTTCGGCGACGAGGACTGCAAGAAGATGTGGGACGAGAGCATCGGCCCGATCAACCAGTACCTGGCCGATGAATCCCGCCCGGGCGAGCTGTGGTACGGCCACGCCGACATGGACACCGGTGCCCGCACGTCTACCACTTATGGCGCGCTGGATGCCTTCATGCCGGGCCTGCTGGCCCTGGGCGGTGACCTGGATCGTGCCAAGCGCCTGCAGGAATCCAACCTGAAGATGTGGCGCCTGCACGACATCGAACCGGAGTCGCTGGACTACGCCAAGATGGAAGTACGCTCGCCGAGCTATGCATTGCGCCCGGAGATCGTCGAGTCCGCGTACTACCTGCACCATTACACCGGTGACGCGCGTTACCGCGGCATGGGCAAGGAGTTCTTCGACGACTTCGTGCGCTACACCCGCACTGATCATGGCTTCTCCGCACTGAAGGACGTGCGCAGCAAGGAGAAGGACGACTCGATGGAGAGCTTCCTGTTCGCCGAGACGTTCAAGTACTACTACCTGCTGTTCGCCCCGGCCAAGACCCTGGACTTCGAAGGCGTGGTCTTCAACACCGAAGCTCATCCGCTGCGTCGTACCTGGTAAGAGCGAGAGCCAAAGCTTCCCGGATTCATCCGCAGTAAGGCTTTCTGGTAAACCATCCGGAGCAAGGCTGTTTCGTAGATCGTCCGAAGCTGGGCTTCCTCCCCTCTCCCGCTTGCGGGGTGAGGGGAGCAGCTTGCGAACCGCAGGTTCGCTGCCCAACGAACGCCCTTGCGTCAACGCAAGGGCTGGGGCGCGGAGCGGGGGCAGGGGGTGAGGGCCGCCTCGCCTATTGATCCCAACGGAGGTAGCTTTTGCCGTCCCGAGGTCGCGAATAGCCCCCCCCCGCAAGGCCCCATCACAAGCCAACCGTAAGACCACGCTAAACTCCGTCCCAACACGGACCATGGCGGGGGCCGATGGAGCTGTCTTCCATTCTGATCATCGACGACGACGCAGCTTCGCTGGCGAGGCTGGCTCGGCTCGTGGCTGAATTGCTGGTCGAGCAAGCGCCGCAGATCCATACGGCCGACAATCTCGGCAGCGCCCGCACACTTCTGCAGACCCACCACTTCGACCTGGCCCTGGTAGACATGCAGCTGCCCGACGGCACCGGCATCGAACTTGTCGGTTGGATGCAGCAGCATGTGCCGCAGCTGCAGGCCGTGATCGTGTCCGCATTCGCAGAAGAAGAAGCCATTTTCGGCGCGCTGCGCGCCGGTGCCATCGGCTACCTGCTCAAGGACCGCGACGACATCGAGCTGACGGTCGCACTGCGCAGCCTGCAACGCGGCGGCGCACCGATTGATCCGATGATCGCGCGACGAATTCTGGCATTGCTGCCTGCCGCACAGCCGTCAGTTGCTTCACCAGCGAGCCCCAGCGTGCACCTGTCCGAGCGCGAACTCGGCATTCTCAGCCATGTCGCACAGGGCTATGGCAATCGCGAGATCGCCGAGCTTCTGGGATTGTCACGGCTGACCATCGAGGCACACACCCGCAATATCTACCGCAAGCTTGCCGTAGGTTCGCGGACTGCGGCGGTATACGAAGCGCGCGCGATGGGGCTGCTGCCATGATTCGTTGGTTGTTGTTGCTGCTGTTGCTAGCCGGCGTTGGCAGCGCCAGCGCTCAGACAGCCAACATCACCCGCATCGCCGACGCCGAGGCGGTGCGCGCCGACTGGCAATCGCCGGCGCCACCCGCGCAGGGTTGGGTGCAGGTAGCTCTGGCAGACCAGTGGCAGACCCGCTGGCCGGATCACGACGGCGTGGTCTGGTATCGGCTACGTTGGCAGCAGAGCGATGCCAACCAACCGACTGGTCTGTTACTGGACTACACCTGCATGGCGGCGGCGGTCTATCTCAACGGCAGTCTGATCGATCGCGATCCATCCTTGGTCGAGCCGCTCTCACGCAGCTGGCATGTACCGCGCTATTTCCTGTTGCAGTCGCCGTTGCTGAAACAGGGCGAGAACGAACTGCTGGTGCGGGTGTCCGGCCTGGCTGCTTACCAACCTTCGCTGGGCGTGGTGGATGTAGGCGATCCGAAGGAATTGCAGGCGCGTTATCGCAAGGAGATCTTCGTCCGCCACGACCTGCAGGTTCTGGATAGTGCGATTGGCTTCGTGCTGGCGGCAGTGATCGGCATGTTCTGGCTGTTGCGACGCAAGGAGTCGATGTACGGCTGGTATGCCTTGAGCGCGGTGTTCGGACGCCTGTACGACAGCAATTTTTTTGCCAGCAGCCCGTGGCCGTTCGCCACCACTGATGGCTGGCAGGCTTTCATCGGTGCCTGCTACGTCGCAGCGGCAGCGGCGCACACGATCTTCCTGCTGCGTTTCTGCGAGCGTCGCTGGCCGCGACTGGAGCGCGTGTTGCTGGCTATCGCTGTACTGGTCATGGCCGGCGCCTTGCTGTGGCCGCAATGGCTAGGGCCAAACCGGAATGTCTATCTGGTCCCGACCATCGCCTTCCTGTACGTGGTCTCGTTCGCCTTCATGGGCTATGCACTGCGCAGTGGGCGGCGTGATTACCAGGTGCTGGCGCTGTGCATCATCCTGCCGATCGCGGTGTCGCTGCACGATCTTGGCGTCTACATGGGCTGGTATGGCGGGGTCAGCTATCTGGGCTCGTTCACCTCGCCGTTGATGCTGCTTGGCATGGGCTTCGTGCTGGCCTACCGCTTCGCCAACACCATGCAGCGTGTGGAAGGCTTCAATGCCGAGTTGCGCCATGAGGTGCAGCAGGCCACCACGCAGTTGGCCGACACCTTGCAGCAACAGCATGCCTTGGAGCTGTCGCACAGCCGTGCCGGTGAACGCCTGCAGCTGGTGCGTGACCTGCACGACGGCTTTGGTGGCACCTTGGTAGGTGCAATCGCCCGCCTGGAGCAGGCGCCGGATGACACGCCACGGGAGCAGGTCATCGGCGTGCTGCGCGAGATGCGTGACGACCTGCGTCTGGTCATCGACAGCACCGCTCGCGAGCAGGCCGATCTGGCCGAGCTGCTGGCGCCGCTGCGCCACCGTGCCAGTGGCTTGCTGGACGCGGTGGATATCCAGGCCCACTGGCACCTGCAGGACATCGATGGCATCGAGCTTGGCGCCACCCGCAGTCTCGACCTGTTGCGCCTGCTGCAGGAAGGCCTGACCAATGTGTTCAAGCACAGCCGCGCGCAGCGCGTGGATGTTTACCTGCGCAGGCAGGGCGACCAGCTGCAACTGCATATCGACGACGACGGGGTCGGCTTGGCGCAGGGGAGTGACGGAACGGTTGCGGTGCGCCCAGGTGCAGGCTTGGCCAGCATGCGCTCACGGGCGCGTCGGTTGGGTGGTGAGCTGCAGGTATCACCCGCTGCCAATGGCACCGGCACCCGGCTGGCCTTGGTATTGCCACTGATGGCGTGAGCCGATGATGGGGAGGCAACCGGCCGATACCTGATTTCGTGGATGCGGGACTGGTGGGCCCGGCGGTAGGTTTGCCCCTTGCTGATTCGGGGGATTCCATCATGAACCGTCATTCCGTTACCAAGGCTGCGCCGCTGGCGGCGGCTGCCATGCTTGCCTTGCTGCCATTGTTGCCGGCGCAGGCCGCTGAAGTGATTGGCGGCACCTCGCCGACGGCGCCTTGCACGCAGGACACCGCCACCGGCGCCATCGCCTGCCAGGATGGCAGCCGGGTGGGTGGTGACGGGCCCGCAGGCCCGAACATGCTGGGCTGGAGCAGCTCTGCTGGCGGGCTGGGCAATGCCACCGGCAACACCGCTTTCGGGCAGGGCAGTTCGGCCGGCATGGGCGGGCAGGGCTCGAATGGGACTGCAGGGGGGACCGGTGGCATCGGTGGCAATGGAGGTACCTACAACCTGGCACTGGGCAGGGGCAGCAGCGCGGGCAACGGTGGCAAGGCGGGTATCGGCTCTGCGGGCGGTACCGGCGGAAACGGTGCTGATGGTGGCAACTTCAACATTGCTCTCGGCGATGGCAGCCAGGCCGGCAACGGTGGCGTTGGCAATGACATGTGCTGCGGTTTCTCGGCCCCAACGGGCGCTCCGGGCACGGACAACAACGTCGCCATCGGCAGGAATGCGGTAGCTGCCGGTGGTGGCTCAGTGGCATTGGGTTCTGGCAGCAATGACGGCGGCCTTGCCAACGTAGTGTCGGTGGGTTCGGCTACATTGAAGCGGCGCATCACCAACGTTGCTGCCGGCACCGCTGGCAATGACGCGGTGAACGTTACCCAGTTGAACGCGGTGTCTGCATCCAACAGCAGCGGCCTCGCAGGTGTGGCTGCGTGGTTGGGTGGCGGTGCTGTGTACAGTGGCGGCGTGTTCACCGCGCCGCACTATGCGGTCCAGGGAGGGATACAACACGACGTGGGCTCAGCGCTGGGCGCGTTGGATGCGGGACTGACCGCTCAAGGCGCCACGCTGCAGGGCTATGCCGATGCGAAGGCTGGTGCTGCGTTGGTGGCGGCGAATCAATACACCGATGCACGCGAAACCGCCATCCGCAACGATATCGCCGCCGGGGGGGACGCCACGCTGGATGCGGCCAACGCGCACACCGATACGCGCGAGGCAGCGATCCGCACCGATATGGCCGATGCGGACGCGTCGACCCTGGCCAGCGCCAACAGCTATACCGATGCGCGTGAAGCGGCCATCCGCGACGACATCGTCGCCGGCGGCGCGGCCACCTTGGATGCGGCCAATGCGCATACCGATGCACGCGAGGCCGTGATCCGCACGGACATGGCAGCGGGGGATGCAGCCACGCTGGCTTCGGCGAATGCTTACACCGATACGCGTGAGACTTCCTTGCGTGGTGACCTCGCGGCTGGCGATGCAGCCACACTTGACTCGGCCAACCAGTACACCGACCAGCAGGTCGCCAACAGTCAGGCGATGGGACTGCAGGCCGCGCGCGCGCATGCCGATGCCGGTGACGCCGCGACCTTGGCCGCGTCCACGGTTTACACCGATGCCCAGGTGGCGACCGTGCGTGGTGAGGTCAGCGCGGGAGATACGGCGACGTTGGCTTCTGCAAACCAGTACACCGATACAACCGCAGCCCAGACCCTGAGCAGTGCCAATGCCTATACGGACAGCGCACTGGCGGCGTTCAGCGACGACTTCAGTCGTTTCCATGACGGCGTGGAGCGACGCCTGCGCAATCAGGACCGACGCATCGACCGGATGGGCGCGATGACATCGGCGATGACCAACATGGCGATCAACGCGGCCGGTGGCCAGAGCGCGCGCGGGCGGGTTGCGGTGGGCGCCGGTTTCCAGGGGGGAGAACAGGCGCTGTCGATCGGTTATGGCGTGCGGCTGGGGGCGCGCGCTTCGTTCTCGCTGGGCGGCGCCTTCGGTGGCGGTGAGAAGTCCGCCGGCGTTGGCTTCGGCGTTGATCTGTGATGTGGATGGTCGCGGACGCTTAGCGTGACAGCCGTTGCGCTGCCTATGGAGATGCGCCTGGAGGAGCCGGCGTTCGCCGCCGAAACGAGCGCGAATGCACTGCACCGCTACATCCGCAACGGATCATGGATCATGAGCGATGCAAGGTTGCGTCGCGAGGTTGAACTGTCCATTGGCAGTGCGGCGTGGCACGTCGTCATCCGCGAGCAGAGGATGATGCAGCGGATGCTGCAGCATCCCGGGCGCTGAGGTGCGGGGCTCAGCCCGATCGAGGCGATGGCGAATGCCGGGTGCGGGTGATCGCCGGTTTAAACCTTTTGCCTGTTTCATGCATCCAAGTCTGGAGTCGGTGATCGCGACAGCCGCGATCCGACACATTTCCGCCCGTCACGACCGGAGCCAGACGATGCGACGTGCAACCTCCCGAAACCTGTTGTGCCTGGGTGTGCTTCTCTGCGTGCTGCCTCTTCAGTTGGCTGCGGCGACGCTGGAGGCTGCCAATGACGCGACACGGCGCTTCATTGTTGCCACCATGGAGGACCGAGGCATCCCGGGACTGCAGGTTGCGGTGGTCAGGGACGGCAAGCTGGTGTTCTCGTCGGCGCTGGGGCTGGCCAATGTCGAGAACAGGGTGGCAGCCACGCCTGCGACCCTGTTCCCCATCAACTCGGCGACCAAGGCATTCACCGGCGTTGCGGTCATGCAACTGGTCGAAGCCGGGCAGCTTGATCTTGATGCGCCAATTTCCACCTATCTGCAGCAACTGCCCGCCGCGTGGCAGGCGATCCGTGTACGCCAGCTGCTGGCGCATACCTCCGGCCTGCCGGATATCGTCGATGCGCAGGGGCTGGTTGGTGGTGGCTCCGAAGCAAAGGCATGGCAGCTGGTTGAGCAGCAGCCGATGCAGGCCTTGCCGGGCGCGCGTTTCGCCTACAACCAGACCAACTATGGCTTGCTGGCCAGGATCATCGCTCAGCGCAGTGGCAGGACCTACGAGGACTATCTGGCGGACAACCAGTTCAAGCGTGTTGGCATGACGCACGTCGGGTTCGGTGACAGCTACGATCTGCTGCCGAACGCGGCGACCATGTACAGCTTTTTTCCACGCAGCAGTGATGCTGCCGGTGCACCGAAGCGACTTTCGCACTGGTTCTACGACATGCCACAGGGCTTGTGGGCCGGTGGCGGTATCCAGACCACTGCCGATGATCTGGCGCGGTGGTTGGCGGCCTTGTTGCAGCAGCGCGTGCTGCGTGCTGACAGCCTGACGCAGCTGTGGACGCCGGAGCGTCTGAACGATGGCAGTGAAGGTGATTGGGCCGCGGGCTGGCCAGTATCGGGGCCGGCGGGAAAGCGCCAGATCAGCAGCTTCGGCGGCGCACGGGCGGCGTTCGTGGTTTATCCGGACGAAGGCCTGGCGGTGGTGGTGCTGACCAATCTTGTAGGTGCCAACCCACAGCAGTTCACCGGCCAGATTGCCGATTTCTATCGGTAGCAGCGTAGTGCCGAGCCATGCTCGGCAGAAGCGTTCCAAGCAATGCCCTGTAGTGCCGAGCCATGCTCGGCAGAGGCGTTCCAAGCAATGCCCTGTAGTGCCGAGCCATGCTCGGCAGAGGCTTCACCAGTAGACCCCAACGTAGTGCCGAGCCATGCTCGGCAGGGGCTTCACCAGTAGACCCAAGCGTAGAGCCGAGCCATGCTCGGCAAAGGCGTTACCGGTAAAGCTCCAGCCGAGCACGGCTCGGCTCTACCGGGATCACGTGCATTTTCAGCTTCGCGGCTCGCGTCGCTCCTGCAAAGCACCAGATCAATACAGATCCATCGGATCCACATCAAGCGACCAACGCACGCGGCGCGCCTGCGGCAAACCATAGGCCTGCGCCATCAAGCCATCCAGCGCCGCATGCAAGGGGCGCCGCTGTTCGGCCGACAACAGCAGCTGCGTGCGTTGGAAACCTGCACGCCGTGGCATCGGTGCAGGCATCGGTCCAAAGCGCTCAACATCGCTTTGCTTTGGGACCAGCTGCTTGAGCGCAGCCAGGAATTCATTGGCCTGCTCCACCTGCTTTGCCTCGGCACGCAGCAAGGCCATGTGCGCGAATGGGGGAAATCCAGCGGCCTCACGTTGCAGCAGTTCGGCATCGGCAAAGGCGTGGTAGCCACCGTTGACCAGGGTGTGCAGCAAGGCGTTGTCCGGATGGTGCGTCTGCAGCCACACCTCGCCGGGGCGCTCGGCGCGACCCGCGCGGCCGGCGACCTGGATCAACTGCTGCGCCAGTTTTTCACTGGCGCGGAAGTCGGCCGAGAACAGGCCTTCATCGATGCCGACCACGACTACCAAGGTCAACTTCGGCAGGTCGTGGCCCTTGGCCAGGATCTGCGTGCCGACCAGGATGCCGGGTTGATCGCCCAGCGTCGCCAGTGTCTGCTCCAGTGCATCGCGACGACTGGTGGTGCTGCGGTCGATGCGTAGCACCGGGTAGTCGGGGAACAACTGCAGCAGACGTTCTTCCAGGCGCTCGGTACCAATGCCCTGCGGCTGCAGCGCCAGGCTGGCGCAATCCGGGCAGGCCAGGGGCACCGGTTGGCGCGCGCCGCAGTGGTGGCATTGCAGGCGGCGACCGCCACCATGCACGGTCATCGGTGTCTTGTGCAGTGGGGTGCTGCAGCGTTTGCACGGCGCGGTCCAGCCGCAGTCATGGCAGAGCAGCACCGGCGCGTAGCCGCGGCGGTTCTTGAACACCAACACCTGGCTGCCGGCTTTCAGGTGCTGCTCGATGCCAACCAGCACTTCCGGTGACAGGCCATCCTGCAACGGGCGCTTGCGCACGTCGAACACGCGCACGCCCGGCGGCTTGGCATCCCCGGCGCGTTGCTGCAGGCGCAGGTGCGTGTAGCGGCCGCTGCGTGCGTTGTGCAGGGATTCCAATGATGGCGTTGCGCTGCCCAGCACCACCGGCACATTCAATGCCTTGCCACGCACCATGGCGAAATCACGCGCGTGGTAGCGGATGCCCTCCTGCTGTTTGTAACTGCCGTCGTGTTCCTCGTCGATGACGATCAGGCCGGCCTGCGGCAGTGGCGTGAAAATCGCCGAGCGGGTGCCAACAATGACCCGGGCTTCACCGCGCGAGGCGGCTGCCCAGACGCGTGCACGTTCGTTGTCGTTCAAGCCCGAGTGCAGCGCATGTACGGGAATCCCCAGGCGGCTGCGGAAACGGTGCAGGGTCTGCGGGGTCAGGCCGATTTCCGGCACCAGCACCAACGCCTGCTTGCCCTGTTGCAGGCAATGGCAGATGGCCTGCAGGTAGACCTCGGTCTTGCCGCTGCCGGTGACGCCGTCGAGCAGGAAGGGCTGGAAACCATCAGCCGCCTGCAGTGCGTCGATTGCCAGTTGCTGCTGCGGGTTCGGCTGCGGACCGGCGACGATGCGCGGCTGCGGGATCACCGCAGCCACTTCGATGCGCTGCGCATGCCCGCGCTTGAGCAGCGCGCGGGCGGCGCTGCGCCAGTCCTCCAGCTGATCGTCCAGCAGGTCTTCATTGACCGCAGCTTCCAGCAGCAGCGTGGCAAGACGTTGCGGGCGGGTACCGCTGCGTAGGCGCCCGTAACCGGCGCGACCGGCCTCGGTCAGTTCCCAGGCCCAGCCGTGCGTGTCGGGCAGCGGCTCGCCGCGCCGCAGCGGTGCGGGCAGCGCGGTTGCGATCACCTCACCCAGCGGGGCGTGGGTATAGCGTGCCAGCCAGCGCAGCGAGGCGCTGAGTTCGCCCTGCAGCAGTGCGGCCTCATCCAGCCATTGCAGGGCCGGACGCAAGGTCGCCGGGTCATCGCTGTGGCCGATGGCCTCGACGACCCCGACCAGCTCGCGTGGGCCGAATGGCACCCGCAACCGACGTCCCACATCGCTGACCTGGGGCGCGGGGGCGCCGGCCGGGGGCAGGTAGTCGAAAAGCTGCGGCAGGGGCACCGGCAGGGCGAGGCGCAGAGTGGGGCAATCAGGCATGGGCCAAGTTTAGCCGCAGCCGACGACTTGGCTGGCTCCATTCACCGTCATCCCGATGCTGTGAAGTCCTGCATAAATGCGGCGTAAACGCTGGCTGCGCTTGGAGATTTATTGTTATCCACACTTCCTGTGGATAACTCTGTGGGTGAGTAATGTGCTCCACGCGTTCAGGGCGATGGAGCAAGCCTTTGGGTCAACTTGGTCAAAAAATAGCCACATCAAATATTTTATTAAAATCAATGGGTTATCCTTGAAACAAAAAAGAAATACAGTCTCACGGCGGCTTGCTTGAGTCGCTTGTCATAGCGTATTGACGCTGTGCACAAGTTGTTGCAGCGGCTTGCGGAATCGGTCCGGTGATGGCTTGGGGCGTCGGCAGCAGGGTGTGCGCTCGGTATCATCACGGCATGACGGAGTTCACATGATGGCTGCACCAGCCCCTCTTTCGCCGGCCGCAGCCAATGCTCTGTCCGCCTTTTTACGCGGGGTGGAACGCCGCGCCCTGGTAGTTGCTGAATTGCAGGCCGGCGATGCCGCCGTCGGCGAACGTGCGGTGGCCGTAGCCATGCGAGCGTTTGCCGGGCATGCCGCGCAGCTGCTGATGGTCGAATGGCCAGCCCGCTTCTGGGGCCTGCTGTGCAGCACCCCGCAGTTGCTGAAGCCGACCAATCCGGGCAACTGGGAGCCAGCCTTCGCACACCTGGGTACGCTGGCAGCGGGTGAGCGTCTGGCGCTGTTGCTGCGGATTGGCGCCGGCCTGGATGAAGCAGCGGCTTCAGCGGTGCTGGGTGTGGACGCCAACGCCTATCGGCAAGCGCTGGCTGGTGCCTGCCCGATGGATGCCGGTGGCCGCCCGGATGCCGCCAGTTGGCGCGCCTTGGCCGAGCAGGTGCAGGCGCTGATCCGCGACCTGTCGCCGCCGCGCCTGCAGCAGCTCGAACAGCTGCGCGAGTCGGTTATTACTGGTGCCTTGCCTGCTGCTTCCGCTCCGGCCGCCAGCGCAAGCAGCAGCCCACGCGTGGAAGACGACCGTCGCCGCAAGCCCGCGCCGCGGCGCAAGCAGTCCAAGCCGTGGACGCTGCGCACCTGGCTGCTGCTGTGCTTGCCGCTGTTGCTGCTGGCGGTGGTGGCGTTGTGGTGGTGGCGTTCGCATACGGCGGTGAGCGCCGACCCGAATGGCGGCAATGGGTTGGCCGACAATGGTCCGGTGCAGGTGGAATCGCTGCCCGACGACAGCCCGCCGGCCGGACCGGGCGAAGACCCGCATGCGGCTGCCGATGCGGCCATGCTGGCCGATCCCGCGTTGGACACGGCCCGCGATGCCGATCTCCACGCCTGGTATGCAGCCGGTGGCCCGATCCCGGTGGACGAGTCGCAGCCGCAACCCAGCCGCCCGGAACCGGCCGGTGCAGCACTGGAGACGGCAGATGCCGACGAGTAAGTCTGTCCTGGCGGGTCTGATCCTGACCGTTGCGCTGCCACTGCAGGCGGCTGCGCCGACCGCTTTACCGGGGCTGCCGACCACGCTCGGCAGTGCCAGCGTGATCAGCACTCGCAGCGCCTGGGCCTCGATGAGCCCGGAGCAGAAGCGCGAGGTCCGTAGCCGCTACGCAGCCTGGCAGGCGCTGCCGGCCAGCGAACAGCAGCGCATCCGCCAGGCGGCGGCGGCAATCGCCGCGCTGCCGGACGCACAACGGCAGGCCCTGCGTGCGCGTTATATGGCTATCGACCAGATGCACCGCGATGGCTGGTTGCTGGGCCCGCAGCTGGGTGTGTTGTATCCGCGTCTGCAGCCCCTGTTCGGCTACCTGCCGGCAGCCGAGCGCGAGCCGGTGATTGCGCTGCTGCGACAACTCGATGCCGCCCAGCTGGAACAGCTGAGCCTGATTTCGCAGCGCACTCCGCCGCAGCAGCGTGAAGAGCTGCGTACCCAATTGCTGGGCTTGGCACCGGCGCAGCGCGATGCCTGGTTGCGCGAGAAAGTCGGGCACTGAGTACCGCGCTTTGCCACACCACGCCGTCCGTTCATCCGCGGTGCGGGGCCGTAACAGTGTTGCCACGGTAGAATAGGCACACTCCGCGACCCGGCATCTGTGCGCTTCCTGCGCCGGCCGTAGTCCGCGTCCCTGTGTTTTATGTCCATGTCTCCCGCTACGCCGCGCTTCATGCAAGAAGTGCGGACGACCGGACTGCTTGCCCTGCCATTGGTGCTGGGCCACGTTTCCACCGGTCTTATTGCCTTTGTCGACAACACCATCGCCGGCCACCATGGCACCGATACCTTCGCTGCGGTCAGCATCGGTACGGCCCTGCTATGGCTGCCGATGCTGGTGCCGATCGGCACCCTGATCTCGCTTACCGCCTCGGTATCGCAGCTGCACGGCGCTGGCCGTGATCGCGAAATCGGCCCGCTGTTCCGCCAGGCACTGTGGCTGGGCGTGGGCTTGAGCGCGCTGATGTTCCTGTTCCTGAGCGTGGTGCCGGCGTTCCTGCCTGCGTTCGGTATTGCCCCTGAAATCGTGCCCGGTGCCACCGACTTCCTGCATGCCATCCGTTGGGGCGTGCCAGCACTGACCCTGTACTTCTGCATGCGCTACCTCAGCGAAGGCATGCATTGGACCTTGCCGACGATGCTGATCGGTTTCGGTGGCCTGTTGGTGCTGGGGCCATTGGGTTATGCGCTGTGCAACGGCAAGTTCGGCTTCCCCGAGCTGGGAGCCGAAGGCCTGGGCATCGCTTCCTCGGTGACCATGTGGGTGCAGGCCATCGCCTTTGCCACCTATCTGTGGACCACCAAGCGTTTCGCCCACCTGCAGTTGTTCAGTCATTTCGAACTGCCGCGCCCGCGTGCCATCTGGGACCTGCTGCGCACCGGTCTGCCGATCGGCATTACCGTGCTGATGGAAGGCGGTCTGTTCATCATCACCGCGCTGCTGATTGGCCGCATTGGTGCCACCGAAGCCAGCGCGCACCAGATCGCGATCAATGTGGCGCAGCTGTGCTTCATGATCCCGATGGGCGTGGCCGAGGCCACCACCGTGCGCGTCGGCCATGCCGTTGGTAGCAATGATCCGCTGGGCGTGCGCCGGGCAACCTGGGCCGGCTACGCCATCGTGCTGGTGACCCAGATGGTGTCGATCACCGCCTTGTTGCTGGGCCATGACGTGGTGGTGGGTCTATATACCGACGACCTTGCGGTGGCCGCTTTGGCCTCCACCTTGTTGTTGTATGCGGCCACCTTCCAGATCCCTGATGGCATCCAAGTGCTGTCCGCTGGCGCCCTGCGTGGGCTCAAGGACACCCGCGTGCCGATGTTCATCGCCATGTTCGCCTATTGGGGCGTGGGCATGCCGGTCGGTGCCGGGCTTGGACTGGGTCTGGGCTGGGGGCCGCAGGGCATGTGGATCGGCCTGATCATTGGTTTGACCGTGGCTGCGGTGCTGTTGGGCTGGCGGCTGCGGGTCAGCAGTGGCCGGCTTATCGCCCAGGCTGCCCCCTGACTTAAAGGCCATGCCGGCGGCGTCCGGTTATGCGTATCCTGACTTGCAACCAGCCCCAATCGGAGCGTCCATGAATCCCCCTCCAGTGCCACGCCGCAATCCCGTTGCCAGCTTCTTCATCGGCATCTGGGACGTGATGAACTTCACCCGCCGGTTGATCCTCAACCTGCTGTTCTTCGGCCTGTTGTTCCTGATCCTGATCGGCTTGATGGTTGCCGTGGGCAAGGGCGCTTCGTCGACGACCGTGCTGCAGGAAGGCACCACCCTGGTGATCGCGCCGGAAGGCCGTCTGGTCGAGCAGTACAGCACCGACCCGCTCAGCCGCGCGCTGGGCAAGGCGCTGGGTGAAACCAATGCCGAAGAGCTGCAACTGCGCGACCTGATCCGCGCCATCGAAGCGGCCAAGGACGACAAGAAGATCAACCGCGTGGTGCTGCAGCTGGACAAGCTGCAGCCCAGCGGCTTTGCTTCGATGCGTGAAGTGACCGCCGCGCTGCAGGATCTGCGTGCAGCCAAGAAGCAGGTCGTGGCCTTCAGCGAGAACATGGGCCAGTCGCAGTACCTGCTGGCCGCGCAGGCCGATGAGGTCTACCTCGACCCGATGGGCGGCCTGTTGCTGGAAGGCCTTGGTCGCTATCGCCAGTACTTCCGCAGCGGTCTGCAGGACAAGCTGGGCGTGGACGTGCACCTGTTCAAGGTGGGCGAGTTCAAGTCCGCCGCTGAGCCCTATGTGCTCGACGCCGCCTCGCCGCAGGCCAAGGAAGCCGACCTGTTCTGGATGAACGACGTGTGGCAGCGCTACCTGGGCGACATCGCCAAGGCACGCAAGCTCGACGCAGCACAGTTGGCTGCTGGCATCGACACGCTGCCCGAAGGCATTGCCGCTGCCGAGGGTGACCTGGCCCGTTTCGCCCTGCAGCAGAAGCTGGTGGATGGCCTGAAGACCCGCGAAGAAGTGGACGCGCTGCTCACCGAGCGCGGCGTCGCCGACGGCGATGCTGACGGCGGCTACCGCCAGATCGGCCTGGGCGAGTACCTGACCCAGCTCGACGCACGTCGCTCGCCGATGGATTCGCGTCCGCAGGTGGCCGTGGTGGTTGCCGAAGGCGAGATCGCTGGCGGCGACCTGCCGGCTGGCCGCATCGGTGGCGTCTCGACCTCGGCATTGCTGCGCGAAGCCCGCGACGATGACGACGTGAAGGCCGTGGTGCTGCGCGTGGATTCGCCGGGCGGTGAAGTGTTCGCCTCCGAGCAGATCCGTCGTGAAGTGGAAGCGCTCAAGGCCGCCGGCAAGCCGGTGGTGGTGTCGATGGGTGACATGGCTGCATCCGGTGGTTACTGGATCAGCATGAATGCCGACCGCATCTATGCCGACGAATCCACCATCACCGGCTCGATCGGCATCTTCGGCATGATCCCGAACTTCGCCCGCAGCCTGGACAAGATCGGCGTGCATACCGACGGTGTCGGCACCACCCGTTTTGCGGGCGCATTCGACGTGACCCGGCCGATGGACCCGGCCGTTGGCCAGGTGATCCAGTCGGTGATCAACAAGGGCTATGCCGATTTCACCGGCAAGGTTGCAGCGGCACGTAACAAGCCGGTTGAAGCGGTGGATGAAGTCGCACGCGGCCGCGTGTGGAGCGGTGCGCAGGCCAAGGAGCGCGGTCTGGTGGATGCCTTCGGTGGTTTGAAGGCGGCCGTAGCCGATGCGGCAGCGCGCGCCAAGCTTGGTGAAAGCGATACGTTCCGCGTGCGTTACATCGAGAAGGCAGCGACGCCGTTCGCGCAGTTCATGACCGGCTTTGCCGGCAGCCGCGCCGGCGCCTGGATGTTGGCCGACTCGGGCGTCGCACGCATGCTGATCGCCAAGCAGATGCCGGAGCTGGACACCCAGCTGCGCTTCGTCGAAGACGCAGTGAAGGACCGCAACGGCGCACCGGTGAAATCGCTGGCGTATTGCTTCTGCGGCTTGTAAGCGCGCCTGTGTGACGTGTAATAACAACGCCGCCCAAGGGCGGCGTTGTTGTTTCTGCTCTGTAGTGCCGAGCCATGCTCGGCAGAGACGTTACCGGTAAAGCCCGATGCCGAGCATGGCTCGGCACTACAGGTGACGCGCTACTTGGCGGTATCGGCGCCACCAATCGCCGCATCCAGCTCGGCTTTCTGCGCCTTGCTGGCCTGCTCAGCCGCTGCTGCTGCGGCCTTGGCCTGATCCAGGTCCTTCTTCATCGCATCACGCAATGCGGTCGCCTGCGGCTCAGGAGGGCGTTCGGTGTCCGGCGCTTGTGGCTTGCACGCTGCCAGCGCAAGCAGCAACGGCACCATCAACAGGGAAAGACGCTTCATCGGCATGCTCCGCTGGGCTCAGACAGCTATCCTAGCCCCATCTTCCTGCAGCGTCCCTTCACGGACGCCGCACCCTGCATTGATGAGGAAACAGCATGAATCCGCAGCGTTGGCGCCTGGATGGGCAAACCGCCTTGGTCACCGGTGCCAGTGCCGGTATTGGCCTGGCAATCGCACGTGAATTGCTGGGTTTCGGTGCCGATGTGCTGATCGTCGGGCGTGATGCCGACGCACTTGAAACCGCGCGCGATGAACTGGCCGAAACCTTCCCGGAGCGCGCCATCCACGCGCTCTCGGCCGACGTCAGCGACGACCAGGATCGGCAGGAAATCCTCGACTGGGTCGAAGACCACAGCGACGGCCTGAACATCCTGGTCAACAACGCCGGTGGCAACACCACCAAGGCGGCAACCGAGTATTCAGAAGACGAGTGGCGCGGGATCTTCGAGACCAACCTGTTCTCGGCATTCGAGCTGTGCCGCTACGCGCACCCGTTGCTGACCCGGCACGCATCCTCGGCCATCGTCAACGTCGGTAGCGTCTCTGGCATCACCCATGTGCGCAGCGGCGTGGTCTATGGCATGACCAAGGCGGCGATGCAGCAGATGACCCGCAACCTGGCCTGCGAGTGGGCCGAAGACGGTATCCGCGTCAACTCGGTGGCACCGTGGTACATCCGCACCCGCCGCACCTCCGGGCCGTTGTCCGATGCCGATTACTACGATGAAGTGATCGCGCGCACGCCGATGCGTCGCATCGGTGAGCCGGAGGAAGTTGCGGCCGCAGTGAGCTTCCTGTGCCTGCCGGCATCGAGCTATGTCACCGGCGAATGCATCGCGGTGGACGGTGGCTTCCTGCGTTACGGCTTCTGAGTCTTGCAGTCGCTGCCAGCCAGCAGCGACCGCAGGCGCTGATGTTTTTCCTGCAGCGTCTCGGCCTGGCTGGCTGCGGCAAAACGCCATTCCGATTCGGCTTCGTTCACCCATTGCTGCCAGGTAGCGCAGCGCTGCGCGGGGTCGACCGCGGTGCAGGTATCGCGAATCACTTCGCAGGCATCACCTGCACCCGTATTGGGGTTGCCGTCCAGGCCGGTGACCTGCATGGTTACGCAGCGTGACGGCGGCTCGCTGGTTTCGCTGAAGTAGTTCTGGCCTTCGCGTGTGCGGCAATGGAACAACTCGGGCAACGGCACCGGTGGTGCCGTCGCAACTGCGGTGGCTCTCGGCGGTTCGGGGACCGCAGCAGCAGGGGCGGGTGCCGCGATCAGTTGCGGTAGCGCTGCGGGTGCCGGGCTTGCAAGCGGTGGCGGAGGTGGCAGGCTCTGCACCGCCTGCATGACTTTCTTGCTCTGCAGTTGCGTGCCCTTTGGGCAGGGCATGTTCTGCACGGTGAGCGCGCCGGCGGCATCAGTGCAGCGGTAGAACACGATCTCGCCGGCCTGCGCGCTGGCGCCGACCAGAAGTAGAAGCAGGATCAGGCAACGCATCAGGTTCCCCCACAATCCTGTTCAAGCCGCGCGTCGATGCCGCGTTGTTCGCGCGACAATTCCCGACGCTCGCTCTGCAGCGCGCTGTTGTAGCGGCGGATCAGTTCCCAGCGGCGATCGCGCAGGCGTGCGCAGACTTCCTGCGGCGGCAAGGCATGGCAGCTGTCGCGCACCAGCACCGAACCCATCGGAACCGCGACACCTGCTCGCCACGGGATACCGCCTCCGCCGGGTGGGCGGGGCGGGCGTGGGCCACCGTGGCCGGGACCGTGGGCTGGGTAGGCATAGCCCCAGGTTGGCACCCAGCGTGGATTACCGTCGTTGTTGTCGCTGGTATAGCGCTCGCCTTCGTCGGTGACGCATTCGTACATCGGCTGTGGTGGCTGCACGGTGACTACCCTTACCTCGCGCTGGATCACTGGCGCGGTTGTAGGTGTCGGTGCTGTGGTGGCCGGCCGTGGTGGCGGATCCTTCGGCCGCGCCATGTCCAGCACCTGCTGCTGATGTGCCTTGGTGCAGGGCGCATCCTGCAGCGACACCGCGCCATTGCTGCCGATGCAGCGGTAGATGCGTACGCTGTCCGCCGAGCTGGTGGGAGGCGGATCAACCGCCAAGGCCGCGACGGGCAACCAGATCAGGCAACCGAGCAGGGGCAGGCGAGCGCGCATGGCGGCAGTGTGCCACGACGGCTTCGTTGTTGTTGTGGGAGCGGCGTAAGCCGCGAAGCTGGCAATCTTGCCAACCGCGTTCCTGTGTAGCGCCGAGCCATGCTCGGCTGAGGCGATACCGGTGAAGCCCCTGCCGAGCATGGCTCGGCACTACGATTTCGCTCCCTCCCTTTGGCGAAGCCAAGGGGAGGGGTGGGCTTTTCCGGCATTACCAGCGTCGCGGCTGACGCAGCTCCCACAAGCATGGCTGGGAACACTCCTGTAGCGCCCCGCCCCACAGGGCGGTGGCCCGGACCGCGGACCCCCCCCCCCCCGAGTGGAAGCCCGCGGAAATATCCCCCCCCCCATATCGGATG